>CABSAB010000001.1 GCA_902475515.1 uncultured Eubacteriales bacterium
AGTTCGCCGTTTATGGCGATAAAAACGCCGTTTTTCGGTGCGTCAGCCGGCGGAATCGCTCCCAAAAGCTGCATAAAGTTGTAGGTGCCCACAGCCACTACCACGCCGTTGATCCGTCCGGCCAATCCGGCATCCAGCACCTGGAAATAGCTCACATCGTAAATGCGGCCATCCATCTCCCGCAGGAGGCTCGTAAACACATCCACCAGGCCGTTATTAGCCCGAAATATCAGCGATGCGGCATAGGATGTCAAAAGCCTCGGCGTTTGATTGCCATAGACCCGAACACCCTTATGCCCAATGGTCTGCTTGGGGAACAGGTCCTCATCATAGACGAGCATAGCCTTTTTTCCGGCAAGGATCTTGGTCCCTGCCCATCCGGCCAGCGCGCCGGACCCCCGCATGGCTCTGGTCAACAGCTCATAGGGCCGGGCACAGCAAAGGGCCAGGGAAACCGGAGTTGCCACTGTCAACAGTGTAACCAAAATCGTAAAATAATTTCCTTTTGTTTTTGCAGAAAGATAGGCCCCGGAAATCAGACAGGCCGCCAGTAGCAGCAAACTATAGGCCGACCAGCCGCTGTGAAAGGTATCCATTTCTTCCATACGCCGCACAAATCCCGCCGTACTGGCAGGGACCTTCCCAATGCAATCGCGGTTCTCCCACAGCTTTTCGGTCATGCGAACGGCTTTTCTGCCACGCCCGGCAATTACTCCACGCAGTGCCCGGAGGTCCGCCCTGTTTTTCATCAGGGACGCAGTCCCGGTGATACACCATGCCATCACCAGCAGCGGCAGCAACGTCTTGGGGTCCTTATGGACCGCCGTATCCACCAAGCTCATCACCGTCACAAGCAGCAGCATGGGCTCATAGGTCAACCGCAGATGCAGCACATCCCGCACCGCGCTCAGAATGCTTTGCCAGGCAGTTGCCATGGCGATCACAGTGCAGAGCATTGCAATGGTCACTCCAGTACCGCCGCCCAGGAATCCCAGCGCCATCCAGGAAAAGCGGCGGCTTGCCAGGCTCAGAATCATCAATACGAGGATTATGTACCGCACCGGCGCCATCATGCCGCTGATCCGCACCAACATGGCACTGCGCTTTTCCGCCGCTTTCAGCGAGGTTCGACTGGCAGGAAGATCGGAACGCTGCACAGACCGCAACGTGCCGACCACATCGCCCACAGCAGCGATCAAACCGCTGCCCACCGGGGGCTTCTGCCGCTTTGCCGCAGGCTTCTTCTCCCGGGCCGTTTTCAGAAGCTGGGGATCCTGAACTGTCTTCACATTGGGGATCGCTCTGGTCTCCTGCTGCTCCGGATGCACCTGCCCGGCGGTCTGCGGCTGTTGCTCCGGGGATACCACAGGCACTTGCGGGTCCGCTGATGGTTCCCCCGCTTCTTCAGGCATTGCCACAGAGGTGGCAACCGCCTGGGCAATCGCATCGGCAAAATCAGCCGGAGACTGCGACTCCATTGGCGCTTCCGACGGGAGCGGCGGCTCCTGTTCCGGGGACTCTATGGCTTCCGCCGCCTCCGGCGCTTCTTCAGACGCCGCGCCTTCCTGTGCCGTATATTCCAGTTCCTGCGTCTGCAGCTGTTCCGGCTCAGAAAATTCTTCCAATATATCCTCCACCGAAAAGCGCCCTGTGGAGTCCACCCCGGCAATGAGCCGGGATGTATCATATTTTGTAGGGTCCACTTTCATGGTGATCCAACCTTCCAGCGAGATTACATCCGCTGCCGCAGTGCCTCATAGAGCAAAATAGCGGCGGCATTGGATGCGTTGAGCGAGTTGATATGGCCATACATGGGGATACTGACCATAAAATCGCAGGCCTCTGAGACCAACCGGCCCATTCCGGCTCCCTCAGAGCCAATGACCATAGCCACAGGACCGGTCAGATCCGTTTGATACAGAGATTCTGCCCCGTCCGCGGCGGTCCCATATATCCAAACACCGTTATCTTTCAGCGTGTTGATGGCCGCAGTCAGGTTGCTCACCCGGGCCACAGGCATATACTCCAGTGCTCCGGCAGCCGCCTTGGCAACGACGGCCGTCAATCCGGAGCTCCGTCGCTTGGGAATGATGACCCCATGGGCACCCACACACTCCGCCGTCCGCAGAATCGCCCCCAGATTGTGGGGATCGGTGATCTCGTCGCAAATCACAATCAGCGGGGCCTCACCCCGGTCTTTTGCAATTTGAAGGATATCCTGAACCGTGCAGTACTCCCGGGCTGCAAACATGGCGATCACGCCCTGATGGGCCCCTGTCTGGCTCATGGTATCGAGCTTGCGCCGGTCACAGTAGGTCACCACCGCACCGGCCTTTTTCGCCAGGGATGCGATATACCGTAAGGTGCTGTCAGTATCTCCGGAGGCCAGGAACACCTTGTCGGCAGTACGTCCTGCCTTCAGCGCCTCGGTAACGGCATTGCGCCCCTCCAGCATATTTTCATTTTCCGTCTCATTGAATTTCCGCATAATTCCTCCGGTAGAAATAAAAATCATAATTCAAGTAATTATAACATACATCACAGAAAAGAGGCAATATGAAAATTGCAAATCCAACAGTTTCCGCACGGATCACGGCCCGTTTTTTCCCAACGTTAACAGAAAGTTTACGGGACTTGAGGCGGTAATTTGTTGTTTTCGGAGGGATTCTATGCTATAGTAAACACTGTTTTGCAGGGGATTTTCCCCGCACAAAGTCTCAAAGGAGGCGCAAGCATGAGCACACCCAATAACCGAAATGACCGCAATCGCGGCTCGGACAACGAAAACCGGCCAAAGCTCAATACCCTGCTCCCAATCATTCTTCTAGCCGTTATTTTTGTTCTGTTTATCAATTTTCTTTTTGACAGCTATACCGCGTCTAAGACAGAGGAGATCAAATACGATGAATTCCAAGAAATGCTGGAGCAGAACGAGATCTCCGAAGTCCAGATCCAGTCGGACCGCATCCTGATCCTCACCAAAGAGGAGGCGGAAAAAGATGAGGCCGAGCAAAAGTTTTATTACACGGGTCTTGTGGACGACGAGGAGCTGATTCCACAGCTCAAGGCACGGGATGTTGTTTTTTATCACGAGATCAAAGACGAACCCTCACTTTTGATGTCTATTCTGCTCTCCTATCTGCTCCCCTTTCTGATCCTGATGCTGCTGTTCAGCTTTCTTATGCGAAACATCAGCGGAAAAATGGGCGGCACCATGTCCATTGGTCAGAGCAAGGCAAAGGTGTACATGGAGAAGGAGACCGGTGTCACCTTCCAGGATGTAGCCGGACAGGATGAGGCCAAGGAATCCCTGCAGGAGATCATCGACTTTCTCCACCATCCGCAAAAATATGCCGCCATCGGTGCGAAGATCCCCAAGGGCGCGCTGCTGGTGGGTTCTCCCGGCACCGGTAAAACCTTGCTTGCAAAGGCTGTGGCCGGAGAAGCGGGCGTTCCGTTCTTCTTCATCTCCGGCTCTGATTTTGTGGAAATGTTTGTGGGCGTTGGCGCCAGCCGGGTCCGGGACCTGTTCCAGCAGGCTGCCAAGCAGGCTCCCGCTATCATTTTCATCGACGAGATCGACGCCATTGGCAAAAGCCGGGATAACCGTCTTGGCAGCAACGACGAGCGGGAACAGACCCTGAACCAGCTGCTCTCGGAGATTGACGGCTTCGATTCCTCCAAGGGCGTTGTGATCCTGGCTGCCACCAACCGGCCTGAGATTTTGGACAAAGCCCTGCTGCGGGCCGGACGCTTCGACCGACGGATTATTGTGGATAAACCTAATCTGGCCGGACGTCTGCAGACCCTCAAGGTGCATACCAAGAACATCAAGCTGACCGAGGATGTGGATCTGAACCGAATTGCCCAGGTCACTGCCGGCGCTGTAGGCGCGGACCTTGCAAACCTGGTCAACGAAGCCGCCCTGCGGGCGGTTCGCCTGGGCCGTGAAGCTGTGAACCAGGAGGACCTGCTGATATCTTTCGAGGTGGTCATTGCGGGCACCGAGAAAAAGGGTACCGTACTCACAGATATGGAAAAACGCATCGTCTCCTATCACGAGGTAGGCCACGCCCTAGTAGCCGCACTGCAAAAGCATTCTGCCCCAGTGCAGAAGATCACCATTGTGCCTCACACATCTGGCGCGCTGGGCTATACACTCCAGATGGAGGAGGAGGAAAAGTTCCTCAACTCCAAGGATGAGCTGATCACGGAACTGAAGACTCTTCTGGCCGGCCGTGCTGCCGAAGAGGTCGTCTTCGGCGTGCAGACCACCGGCGCTTCCAACGACATTGAAAAAGCCACAGACCTGGCGCGGCGGATGATCATGCAGTTCGGCATGAGTGAGAAATTCGGGCTTATGGGCCTGGTCACCAGCCAGAGCCAGTATCTGGGCGGGCAGAGCTCCCTCAACTGTGCCGAATCCACCGCTGCTGAAGCGGACGCCGAGGTCCGGGAACTGCTTCAAAGCTGCTATGCCGCTGCCACGCAAATGCTTCGGGACAACCGGGAGACTTTGGACGAGATCGCCCTGTTCCTGCTGACCAAAGAGACCATCACCGGCGATGAATTTATGGCGTTTCTGAAGAAACCCGAGGAACTGCCGGAGGCTGCAGAGACGGAACCGGAAGAAAACTCCACCCCTGCCGTTGATTTTTCCGGCACAGATGAAAGCATATAGCACTAAGCTCCCGCTGCCCTAGGCAGTGGGAGCCTTCTTCTTGACCGGTTTGCTATAATAATTAAAAAAACAATTATCAGCAGAATGGAGGGTCTCCAATGATCCAAATCGATCCCACCCGCTGCATCGGCTGTGGTCTGTGCGTGGGAGACTGTTTCCCTGCGGCGCTTTCTATGGAAGACGGAAATGCCCAATTAGCCGCACCGGAAAACTGTATTGGCTGCGGCCACTGCATCGCCATCTGTCCCCAAGGCGCTGTCACCGATCCCGCACTGCCCACAGACGACATCGGGCCTTTGACGAAATTCCGTGCTCCCATGGAGCTTCTGGGGCTCATGCGCAGCCGCCGGTCCTGCCGCCACTACAAAGCGGAGCCTGTGGCACCGGAATTGACAAACGCCCTGCTTGCCGCTGCCCGGGCCTGTCCCACCGCAAAAAATCTGCAGGACACCCGGTACATCCTGGTCCGGGAGAAGATCCCTGTCCTTCTGGACGCCGCCCTGACCGCCCTGGGAAATGTCGGTCTTGCACAAAAAAGCACCGCCACAGCTCCGGATGAACTACGCCGGGCAGAGAATTTTATCCGTTGGGCACAGCTGCGGCAGGAGGACAAGACCTTTGATCCGCTGTTTTTCCACGCACCGCTTTTGATGCTGTTCGTTTCCGGCCGGGGCGATCCCCGGGATGCCGCAGCCGCAGCTTCTTATGCGGAGATCATGGCTGCAGCCCTGGGGCTGGGCTGTCTTTACAGTGGATACTTTACCGCCTGTGCAGCAGGGAATGCTGAGATCGCCGATATTCTGGGACTTGCACCACGGGAGCAGGTCGTGCGCTGTCTGGTACTGGGGCATCCGGATGTTCGTTTTCAGCGTACAGCACCCAGAAAAGCCCCGGCTATCACGGAATTGTAACCACAACATACGTAAATCCGGCAGAAGCATTTGCTTCTGCCGGATTATTTCCGATTTACTGCTTTGCCGCATCCAGCAGCTGATTTTTGACCTTCCACAGCTTCTGAGACAGATCCACATAATAGGTATGTGGATTTTCAAACCGCTTGACCTCATCCCACAGTGTCTCCAGCTCCGCGGCACAATACCGCTGGATCTCCGGCAGGCTAGGAAGTTTGTAGACCAGCTCTCCAGCCCGAAAAATCGGATGCTGCAGTTCCCGTACGGTATAATTGCGGAGGGTCTTCCGCTTCCAAGTGGCATTGGGGTCAAAAATGGTATGCGTCTCCTCAGCGGGCATGGTCTCATTCCAGAGGCAGAGTTCATCCGCCAGGGCCTTGCCGCTTTCGTTGTCATAGAACCGGTAGAGCTTCTTGAAATGGGGATTTGTGATCTTGGCCGTATTCTCGCTGACCTTGATCTTGGGAATGATTTCTCCCCGGTCATTTTCCACCGCGGCCAGCTTATATACCCCGCCGAATACCGGGGCGCTGCGGGAGGTGATCAGCCGCTCCCCAACTCCAAATGTATCGATCCTTGCCCCCTGCATCATTAAGTCCCGGATCAGGTATTCGTCCAGGGCATTGGAGGCTGTGATCTTACAGCAGGTCAGCCCCGCCGCGTCCAGCATTTTTCTGGCCTCCTTGGAGAGATACGAGATATCACCGGAATCCAGCCGGATGGAAAAATCCGTAATTCCCTGGGGCACCAGCACCTCCTGAAATGCTCGAATAGCGTTGGGTACACCGCTTTTCAGCGTATTGTAGGTATCCACAAGTAGCGTCGTATTGCGGGGATACAGGCGGCAGTAGGTGCAAAAGGCCTCATATTCCGTATCAAACATCTGTACCCAGGAATGGGCCATGGTGCCCCCGGCCGGCACGCCATAAATCGCATCCGTGAGCGTACAAGCCGTCCCGGCACAGCCGCCGATATAGGCCGCACGGGCGCCAATCACAGCACCATCTGCCCCCTGCGCCCGGCGGGAACCGAACTCCAGAACCGTCCGTCCCTGGGCTGCGCGAACGATACGGTTTGCCTTAGTGGCGATCATGCTCTGGTGGTTCAGTGCCAAAAGCACATAGGTCTCAATGATTTGGGCTTCGATGGCCGGTGCCCGCACCGTCAGGATCGGCTCCTGGGGAAACACCGGCGTTCCTTCCGGCACCGCATAAATGTCTCCGGTGAAGCGAAAATCCTGTAGATATGCCAGAAAATCCTCCCCAAACAAATGCTTGCCCCGAAGGTACGCGATGTCCTCCTCGTCAAAATGCAGCCCCTTGATATATTCCACCACCTGCTCCAGCCCCGCCGCAATGGCAAAGCCTCCGCCATCGGGCACTGTGCGGAAAAACACATCGAAGTAGGCGATCTGGCTGTGCATTCCCTTTTGAAAATATCCGTTTGCCATGGTCAGCTCATAGAAGTCGCACAGCAGGGCCAAATTCCGTTCGTTCAACTTACTCACCCTTTCTGCCGGTTATCTCGATCTGGAGGCTTTCCATCACATCCAGTGCCTTTTCATGAAGAAGCGGATCATTGGACGCACAGCATGTGGCATCCACCACCACATCCGTCTCCGGCTGGGCCGTTCTGACCAGCACCGCATTGGAGATCACGCAAATGTTCGTCACCACGCCCACCAGCTCGATCCGACTGTAGCAGTGCTGCTTCAAAAAGTCATACATGGCATCGGAGCCAAAGGTATACTTCACAAAGCACCAATCCTCTGTATCTACGCTCTTTCCAACCCGGCCATAGAGCTTATGGCCTTCCGTCCCCCCGATACAGTGGGGCACCGGCAAGAACCGCCCCTCCCGGCTCAACAGATACTCCGGAGTATGGGTGTCAAAGGTGAACATCACATCGTCTCCGGCTGCGCGGTACGCCGCAATCTTCTCCGCAATCCTTTCATCCAGCAGCTCAGCCTCGGGAAACCCCAACGCGCCGGATACAAAATCATTTTGATAGTCTATCACAATCAGACATTTCTTCATAACGACAACCATCCCTTTTGATCTTCTTAGCGGTATTATAACACAGGCACAAACCGAAAAGAACGTTTTTTTTTGCAGGTTTCCGTGTTTTTGCCGCTTTGTTGGATTTTATTCCTGTTTTTCTTTTCAAATCTTTCCCTTTGTGGTATACTGGACCAAGACAAATAGAAGAGAGGTACAAAGGATGCAGGCCATTGGATTTGATAATCAAAAATATCTGACCATTCAGTCGGAAATGATCCAAAAACGCATTACGGAATTCGGCGGGAAGCTCTATCTGGAGTTTGGCGGGAAGCTCTTTGACGATTACCACGCATCCCGGGTACTGCCCGGATTTCAGCCGGACAGCAAGATCCGGATGCTGCAGCAGCTCAAGGATGATGTGGAGATCGTCATCTCCATCAACGCCGCCGATATTGAAAAGAACAAGACCCGGGGTGATCTGGGCATCACCTATGATGACGATGTGCTGCGGCTGATCGACATTTTCCGGGGCATGGAGCTGTATGTGGGAAGCGTCGTGCTGACCCGGTACAACGGCCAGGCATCCGCCAACGCATTTTTGAAGCGGCTCACGGCCCTTGGCATCCGCTGCTACCGGCACTATCCCATTGCCGGCTATCCCTCGGATGTCCCGCACATCGTCAGCGATGAGGGACTTGGAAAGAACGACTACATAGAAACCAGCCGGTCCCTGATCGTGGTCACCGCCCCGGGCCCCGGCAGCGGAAAAATGGCCACCTGCCTCTCTCAGCTATATCACGAGCACAAACGCGGCATCACGGCGGGATACGCAAAGTTCGAGACCTTTCCCGTATGGAACCTCCCCCTGAAGCACCCCGTAAACCTGGCCTATGAGGCCGCCACCGCAGACCTGAATGATGTGAACATGATCGACCCGTTCCATCTGGAGGCCTATGGAAAAACCGCCGTCAACTATAACCGGGACGTAGAGATTTTCCCGGTGCTCAACGCGATTTTTGAAAAGATCCAGGGCACCTCGCCCTACCGCTCTCCCACGGACATGGGCGTCAATATGGCCGGGCTTTGCATCATGGATGACGACGTCTGCTGTGAAGCCTCAAAAATGGAGATCCTCCGCCGCTACTACACTGCCTGTGTGGAGCGCATTCAAGGCAAAGGTGATGATGAGCCGGTCCGAAAGCTGGAGCTTCTGATGAACCAGTCCGGCGTTACGCCGGACCTGTGTCCCGCCGTCTCTGCCGCCTTGCTCAAAGCAGAGACCACCAACGCCCCTGCCGGTGCAATGGTACTCCCTGACGGCACAGTCATTACCGGAAAGACTTCTGACACGCTGGGGGCCGCTTCTGCCCTGCTGCTTAACGCTCTGAAGGCTCTTGGCGGCATTGACGACCAGTATGAGCTGATCTCTGCTCAGGTATTGGAGCCCATTTGTGCATTAAAGACCCAGTATCTCCAGCACAAAAACCCCCGGCTCCATACGGACGAGGTGCTGATGGCCCTGACCATTTCTGCCCTGACCAATCCCATCGCCCAGGCAGCCAAGGAGCAGCTATCCAATCTTCAGGGCTGTGACGCCCATTTCACGGTGATCCTCAGCGAGGAGGATGAGACCCTGCTGAAACGCCTGGGCATCCATGTGAGTTGTGAGCCCCAATACGAGATCAACCGTTTGTATCACAAATAATTTGGCCATCCAGGAGGTGCTCTCAGGAGCACCTCCTTCCAATGTCAAGAAAGGAATCCTGCTATGGAACAACTTGTTGCCTTGCTGTCTGAGGAACTGAACCAAAAACCCAAGTACATCGAAAACGTTATTACGCTTCTAGATGAGGGGAACACCATCCCCTTTATCGCCCGCTACCGCAAAGAGCTCCACGGAGCCATGGACGACACTGCCCTCCGCACCCTGGAGCAGCGGCTCACTTATCTCCGTGGGCTTCAGGAGCGGCGGGACACTGTGACAGCCGCCATCGAAGCACAGGGAAAGCTCACCGCCGAGCTCTCCGCCGCCATCCAAGCGGTCAAGACCCTGTCGGAGCTGGAAGACCTCTACCGCCCCTACAAGCAAAAACGCCGCACCCGGGCCACCGTGGCCAAGGAAAAGGGCCTGGAACCACTGGCGGAACTGCTGTTTTCCCAAACGTCTGACTGTCCCGATCCGATGAAAGCTGCATGGGATTATGTAAACCCAGAGCGTGATGTCACCACGCCGGAGGACGCGCTAGCCGGCGCCAGCGACATCATTGCGGAAAAACTCAGCGACGATGCTGCGCTCCGGAAGCTCCTGCGGGAGCTTATGACCCGGGAGGGGCTGCTCTGCTCCACCGCTGCCACAGAGGAGGACTCTGTTTACCGGCTTTACTACGCATTCTCTCAGCGCATTGGAAAGCTCCAGGGCCACCAGATCTTAGCTATTAATCGCGGCGAAAAGGAAAAATATTTAAAGGTCAGCGTTCAGACGGACCGGGACAAGGCACTTCAGGTCCTGCGGCGGGCTGTTGTTCACCCCGGAAGTCCGTCTATGGAGTTTATCAAGTCCGCCGTGGAAGATGCCTATGACCGTTTGCTGTTCCCCTCTCTGGAACGGGAAATCCGGGCCGCACTAACGGACGACGCCTGCGAGGGTGCTATCTCCCAGTTTGCGCTGAATCTGCGGCCCCTGCTGATGCAGCCACCGGTCAAGGGCAAGGTCACCATGGGCCTGGACCCCGGCTACCGCATGGGCTGCAAGGTCGCTGTGGTGGACGGCACAGGAAAAGTACTGGACACTACCGTAGTATATCCCACCCATGGCAACCGGCAAAAGGCTGAGGCAATCCGAACACTTTCTGGGCTTGTACGAAAACATCATGTGGCCCACATTGCCATCGGCAACGGCACCGCCAGCCGGGAAACAGAACAAATGGCAGTAGAACTGATCGCCCAGGAGCAGGCCGCCGGAACCGATTTAAGCTATATGATCGTTTCGGAGGCCGGTGCCTCGGTCTATTCAGCAAGTCCCTTGGCAGCGGAGGAATTCCCCCAGTTTGATGTCAACCTCCGTTCCGCCGTGTCCATCGCCCGGCGGCTTCAGGATCCCCTGGCGGAGCTGGTGAAGATTGAGCCCAAGGCCATCGGCGTGGGGCAGTATCAGCACGACATGCCCCAGAAACGGCTGGAGGAGACGCTGGACGGCGTTGTAGAGGACTGCGTAAATGCTGTAGGCGTGGATGTCAACACTGCCTCTCCGTCCCTCCTGCAGCGTGTATCGGGCCTCACTGCCACTACCGCAAAAAACATTGTATCCTACCGGGAGGAAAATGGACCATTTACCTCCCGGAAACAGCTGCTGAAGGTCTCGAAGCTGGGACCCAAAGCTTATGAGCAGTGCGCCGGTTTCCTGCGGGTGCCTGAGAGCCAGGATATCCTGGATAATACCGCCGTACATCCGGAATCCTATACAGCCGCAAAATCGCTGCTGAAGCTCACGGGCCACACGCTGGACGATGTTCGCGCCGGAACGCTGACCGGCCTCCAGGCAGAACTTCAGGCCTATGGTGAGGAGCAAGCCGCCGCAGCCATTGGCGTGGGCATACCTACTCTGCTCGATGTAGCTGCAGAGCTCATGAAGCCCGGCCGGGATATCCGTTCCGATCTTCCTCAGCCGGTACTTCGTACCGATGTCATGGAGATCAAGGACCTGAAACCCGGGATGGTCCTGACCGGAACCGTCCGAAATGTCATTGATTTCGGTGTCTTTGTGGATATCGGCGTACATCAGGATGGTTTGGTGCACATTTCTCAGCTGGCTGATCAATACATTCGCCACCCCTCCCAAGTGGTCTCTGTGGGCGATGTGGTAAAGGTAAAAGTTCTGGAGGTTGATGAAAAGAAAAAGCGCATCAGTCTCTCTATGCGGGATGTAACAGCATAAAATATCCCCCTGCGGACGGGTTGCCATCCGCAGGGAGTTTGCTTATTCTGTTTCCGAATCCGTTTCCGGTTCTATGGTCTGCTCCGGAGCTTCCTCCGGGGCTGCAGGCACCTCAACGGGCGCTTCCACTTCCGGTGCAGCCGATTCTTCCATATCGGGGACCACAGCGGCTGTCTCTGTCACGGTCTCAGGTGCACCGGCAGCTGCTGCCATCGCCGCAGCTGCCACTTGATTGACATACAGTGCCTCAGGCTCGTGCTCTTTGAACACTTTGTTATAGAACAGAAATACCACGGCAAACACCAGGCACAAACCCGCCACCAGCTGGCTGATCCGCAGGTTCGTCCCGAAGAAATACAGGCTGTCCACCCGCAGGCCCTCAATAAACATCCGTCCCAGACCGTACCAGCCCAAATATGCTACGAATACCTGGCCATCATACTTCCGCTTCTTGGAGAAGAAATGCAGGAGCAGCAAGCCCAGGGCATTCCACACGGATTCATAGAGAAATGTGGGATGTACATAATTCACTTTCCCGGAGATATCCGTCAGGCCCATTCTCAGAAAGCTATCCGTGGCGGCGCCAAAGGCCTCCCTGTTGATAAAATTGCCCCAGCGGCCAATGCTCTGACCGATGAGCAGCCCGAGGCCGCCAATATCCAGCATGGCTGCGGTGCTGATCTTCTTTACCTTGGTATAGGCCACCACTGCCAGTACAGCGCCGATCACACCACCATAGATGGCAAGGCCACCCTCCCAGATAAACAGGACCCGCACCGGATCATCCCGGTAGAGGTTCCACTGGAACACGCAGTAGTATAGCCGCGCGCACACAATGGCCGAGGGCACGGCGCAGATCAGCATATCGATCAACTGATCCTGGGTGATTCCAAATTGCTTGCACCGGCGGGCAGCATACAGCACTGCCAGCAAAAATCCAACGGCAATGATCACGCCATACCAGTAAAAATGCTTTCCGCCAATAGAAAATGCCACCCGGGAGGGGTTGAAGCTCAGCCCCAGCGCCGGAAAAGAAATATCCTGATACATATTGCTCACTCCTTGTTTGTTTCTTTCGGCAAAATCAGAGACAGCACTGCGCGCTCAGCCGTGATGCTCTGTTCGATCATCTCCTGGACATTCTCTGCCGTAATGGCATCATAGAGTTCCGGGAATCGGAAATAGTCGTATCCGTCAAAATCGCTTACAGCCATACGATAGCACATTCCATCAAAGGAATCAAGTCCCCGGATCCGGCGGCCCAGAGAAGACCGTTTCAGCCGCTGGAACAGCGCCTCATCCACGCCTTCTTTGCATATGCGCGACGCTTCTGCCAAAATGGCGTCCAGCACTGCCTGGGGATCGTCACTGTCACCGGAAACGTTGATATTCGGCATGCCCCGAACACTCTCATAGCATACCGAAAAGCCCGAATCGATCAGCCCCGCTTCATAGAGCTTCTGGTACAGGGGAGAAGATTCTCCGCAGAGCACCTCTGCCGCCAGATCTCCCAACAGCTCCCGGGACAGCCGCAGTTCTCCCTCCGGAAGCGGCGGCAGCTTGAAGCCAATGGCAAACATGGGCATAGAGACCTCCATGGTCTGAGAAATCACACTTTGCGCCGGAAGCTCCGGTTCCTGGGGGCCGTAATCCCGTGCCGTTGCGCCACCGGGTGCTTTGGGAAGGATCTCCAAAGCCTTTTTCCGCACCAGCTCCGGGTCCACATCTCCCACCACGCACAGCACCATATTGGATGGATCGTAAAATGCCCGGTGGCATGCATAGAGCATATCCGCCGTGATGGTCTGGATGCTCTCCACCGTTCCGGCAATTGGCACCCGCAGAGGATGGTGCGCATACATCGCCCGGAACATGTTTTCCCCCAGCCGGGAGCCTGGGTTATCCTCGTACATTTTGATTTCCTGGGCAATGATGCCCTGCTCTTTTTCCACACTCTCCGGGGTATAATAGGGCTCCGACACAAAGTGCAGCAGGATCTCCAGATTTTCTTCAAACCGGTCTGTACAGGAAAAATAATAGGCTGTCATGTGATAGCCCGTAAAGGCATTGGGGCTGGCACCGGTGGCAGCGAATGCCTGCATGGCATTGCCCTCCTCGGTATCAAACATCTTGTGCTCCAGATAATGGGCAACACCGTCCGCCGAGTTCACTGCCTTTCCATCCAGGGTGAAGGCGGTATCTACAGAGCCGTAATTTGTGGCAAAAAACGCGTATTTCTTTTCAAACCCCGGCCGGGGAATTACGCGGATGCGCAATCCGTTTGGGAGTGTGTCCGCAAAGAGCGTCATCTCCAGTCTGGGAAAAAAGCGCCGCTCCATTATACCACTCCTCTCAAGAAAAATACCGTGTCCAGGCAACAACGCTTCGCCGCCTGCCGCACCTGCTCCGGCGTGACCTCCATCAGCGCCGCAGCCAGTTCTTCGGCCGTATAGGAAAAACCACCGATCTCCTGGCTCAAGCAAAAATCCTCCATGCGGCCCAGGGAATCCCCGCTGCTTTTGAGGCTGGTACACAGATAGCTTCTGGCCGCCTCCAGCTCCACCGGGGTAATGTTCCCCTGCCGGCAATCCTCCAACTGGCGGAGGATCTCCGCTTTGGCCGTTTCATAATTTCCGCTGTCCACACCGGAGGACACCAGCATGATGCCCTTGAACCGGTCCAAACCGGAGCTCGCGTAATAGCAGAGGCTCATCTTTTCCCGCACATTCATAAAGAGCTTGGAGTTCAGCCCTCCGCCATAGATGCTGTTCATCAGCAGCAACGCCGGATATTCGGGATCCGCCGAGGTGATCCCGGTGCGGAAGCCCATCACCAGATTTCCCTGGGCGATATCCATTTCTTCCTGAAGCTCCCGCGCCGCCTCCGGCATGGGCCCAAGGCTTGTATGGACCAAATCGATCTTTTCTCGAGGCAGTGTGTTCAGCGCGTCTTTCAGTGCTGCCTGTAATACGCCAATATCTGCCCGTCCCGCAAAGACGATCTCGATCCGGCTGCTTGCCAAAATTTTGCGGTAATGGGCATACAGGCTCTCTGGCGTGATATCCTCCACCTGCTCCCGGGTGCCGTTCTTGTCCACACCATAGGGTTCGCCCCGGAACATTTCCTGCCGCAATCGGATCGCGGCATAGCTGCGCTTATCGTTGATCTGCGCCATGATGGCATTGATGAGGTTGGCCTTCTCCCCATCCACATAGTCCCGGCGGAAGGCACCGTCCTCCAACACCGGCTCCAGCAGAAAGCTTCCCAGAAGTGCACACATATCCTGGGTAATATGCTCTGCCGGATCTGTGAATTTTTCATCAATATAATCCATAAAGAAGCCGATTGCCTGGACCTCTCCCCGTTTCCGGACCGCGGCCTGGACCCCGGCACCATAGCGCTGATCCAGCCATGCAGAGATCGCACCCATATCCGGGCACATCCGGCAGCCCCGGAGCAGTACATCCGGCAGCAGCGCGTTTTCCGCCGCCTCCTTAGTATCAAGGGGCCGCAGCAAGCTTATGGACAAGCAATTGGTACGAAATTTCTCTGTATGCAGGCATGTGAAAAACACACCGGGCAGCAGTTCGATTCTCTGTTGATTCATGCAAGTGATCCTTTCCCTCCGCAATTTTGCGGAAGATATTCGTATTCCGTTGTTTCCCGAACGACGGCAAACATTTCATATCCCTTATTATACAGCACCGCGGCAAAAAGTAAACCGAAAAATATAACTTGTATCATAGGCAGGAATCATGTAAAATAGAGTAGAATCCTTACAAAGGAGGCCGCAATATGGAGTGGCTGGAAGTTTCCATTCAAACCACATCTTCGGCAATCGACCTGCTGGCTGCCCGGCTCACCGCCATCGGCTATGACAGCTTCATTGTGGACGACACTGCCGATTTTCAGTCCTTTTTGGAGGACAACACCCAGTATTGGGACTATGTAGACGAGGAACTGGCCGAACGCATGGCTTCTGTTTCACAAATCCGGCTATATATCGAAAATAATGTAGAGGCCCCCCAGCGCATTGACGCACTGAAACATGATCTGCTCCGTTTCCGGGAACAGAATCCCGGCAAGGACCTTGGTACTTTGGCAGTCGCTTTGACGAGTCTTCAGGATCAGGACTGGGAAAACAATTGGAAGCAATACTATCAGCCCATCCCGATCGGAAAACGGCTTCTGATCGTCCCCCAGTGGCTGCAGCCGGAAAATCCCGAGGGCCGCATTCCCGTGGTGCTGGACCCGGGTATGATCTTCGGCACCGGTGCCCATGCCTCCACACAGATGTGTCTGCGGGCCTTGGAAGAACAGATCCAAGGCGGAGAAACGGTCATTGACCTGGGCAGCGGCAGCGGGATATTGTCCATCGCCGCCCTGCTTCTGGGCGCAGACACTGCCACCGGTGTGGATATCGACCCTAAAGCTGAAGATATTGCCCGTGAAAATGCCGGGCTAAACGGGCTGACTGCGCCCCGATTCTCTGCGGTCACCGGAAATGTGATCGGCGACCCGGCCATGATAGACGCGCTTTCCCGTCATCCCTACGATGTGGTGCTGGCAAATATCGTTGCCGACGTCATCATTCCCCTTTCCGCCGTGGTGCCAAGATTCTTAAGGCCTGACGGCATTTTCATCTGCTCCGGCATTCTGAACACCCGGCTTCCGGAGGTGCTCCAGGCACTGGAGCACGCGGGACTTCAGGTCACGGCCCGGGCAGAGGAAAACGATTGGTGCTGTCTCAGCGCCAAATTGAAGTGAGGCGCATATCATGACCTATCGTAATAAGCTGCTGCTGCGGCGCACATTCATCGTGCTCGGCATCATTTTTCTTGTGCTGGCTCTTGCTGCCATCATTGGCTTTACCTATCTTGGCCGGTATGTGGTCTACACGGAAAACGGCGCATATTTCTCGTTCCATTCCCAGGAACCCCAGGTGCAGCCGTCGTCCGGCCCCCAGGTAGTGCTGGATCAGGTGGATCTGATCATGGGTGAATCCATTTCTGCCGACGAGATTCTGGGCAGTGATGATCACAACATCCCGGATACGGATGTACGCGGCGTTCTGGTGGACTATGACACCCTCCAAGCCGGGGTTTCTTTCAACGCTCTGAATATTGACACGGAAAGCTGCAATACCTTGGTACTGGAAATGCGCTCTAAGGGCAGCGAGATTTTGAACTCCGATTCTGTCCGCACACTGATCGACCGGGCAAAATCTCGCGACCTGCGGCTGATCGCTTTGATTTCCTGTTTGGATGACAGCGAATATGCCCTGGACCATCGGGAGGATGCATTCAGCATTTCCGGCGGCGCCCTCTGGGTCAACAGCGAGGGAAACTACTATTTAAACCCCGCCAAGGATTCCGTGGTAGACTATGTGGCAGGATTCATCCATCAGCTGGCGGATATGGGCTTCCAGGAAGTAATTCTGGACAAGTTTTCTATCCCCTATAGCGACAGTATCATTTACGATACGGGAGACTCCTCCCTGGAGGATCTTCTGATCAAAGCCTACCATGATTTGCTGGATGAGACCGTGGGAGACTGTGACATCGGGCTTTTGATCTCAGATCCCGAGGAGGGCCATCAGGCCCTGTCCACCGCGGACCGGCTTTACGTTTTCTTCTCTGAGGGCAGCCGGGTCAGCCGCTATGCGGAGGAGCATCCGGATCAATATGTGGTGTTCATCACTGCCTCTCATGACACCCGATTTGAGGGCTATGGCAAAATCTTTGCGGAATCCGGCGATCGCATCCGTACAACCACTCAGGATATGCCTGAGGACACAGATCCTGAAGAAGGGGCTCCTGACGAGGAGCCTTATGAATAAAACACAAAGCTGCTGCAAGACATGTTTCTTGCAGCAGCTTTTATCCTGTTAAAATGGCAGTTTGAAGCGCCTTGGCGGTACCGGTGTGGGCATTTCCACAATGGGATGGCTCCCCGGAGGCGCAGACATGGGTACACCCGGATCATATTCTACGATCTTATATCCGCAGGCATTAATCATTACCGTCTCATTGTAAGGATAAATCGCCCGGCGGTCCATGGGATTTTCCCCCAGGTGCCGGTGTCCATAGAAGTGAATGGCCGGCTTATATACATCATCCACATAGCGGAAAGATTGGAAGCCCTCATGGAACAGATCCGGTCCATCTCCGAGGCCAACAGCAGGCGCATGGGTCACAAACAAGTCCAGTCCCTTGGCCCGTCGAATCTGCGGCTCCAGCCGCCTGACTTTTTTCCACATCTGGTCATCGGAATACTCATAGGTGGTGGGATGGGGGCTTTTACATCCGCCAAGACCCATCATGCGAACGCCCTTATAGACGACAACTCGGCCGTCAATGTTCACACAGCCCTCCGGCGGTGCCTGTTCATAGCGCTTATCGTGATTCCCCGGCACATAGAACAGCGGGCAGGGGATCATCGTGACGAGAAATGACAAGTATTTTGCGGAAAGATCTCCGCAGGAAATGATCATTTTCACATCCCGAAACCGTTCCGGATCAAAATGATCCCATATGAACTTACTCTCAATGTCGGAAACCACAAGAATCTTCATAAGCCCTCCACTGGGAAATGGTTAGATAGTTTGAGTATATCAAAAGTTTCGACAAAATGCAAGGGAACTGTTTGTACTTTTATGGAAACTGTGCTACACTAGATCAGAACGGAGGGAACAAGATGCCAAAGTCCGAACATACCAAAGAAAAGCTCCTGGCCCTGATGGATATTCTGCGCCGGGAAACCGATGAAGACCATCACCTTCCCATGCCGGAGCTCCTGCGGCTGCTAACGCAGCGGGGCATCCCGGCGGAGCGAAAGAGCCTTTACCGGGACCTTGCGCTGCTGGAGGAGGCCGGATGGGACATCCTGCGGGACCAAAAAGGCTACTATCTTGCCTCCGGTGATTTTGAACTGGCGGAGCTGAAGCTCCTGGCCGATGCGGTGCAATGCTCCCGCTTCATCACCGAGAAAAAATCCTATGAGCTTATCGGAAAGCTGGAGACACTCACCAGCCGGCACCAAGCTGTCCAGCTGCGGCGGCAGCTCCATCTGGTGGGCCGCTCCAAGACCTCCAATGAGCAGATCTACTACAATATCGACGCACTGTACCGCGCCATCAACCGGGACTGCCAGATCACATTTCACTATCTGGAGTGGCACAGTGACAAGACCCGCCGCAAACGTGAAAAGCGCTATCACGCCTCCCCTTATGGACTATGCTGGGACAGCGAAAACTATTACCTGGTAGCCCATACGGAGCCTCGTGGAAAAACCCATTACCGGGTGGACCGCATGGCTGATATCGTCCTACTGGATACTCCCCGGGAGGCCCACGACCAATACCGGGATCTGGATATGGCCCAATATTCCAAGCAGGTCTTTGGCATGTTTGGCGGAGATCCCGTCAGTGTGCGGCTGCAATTCCCGGAGGAGCTGGCGGACAGCGCGGTGGACAAGTTTGGCAGCGATGTGATGATGGTCCCTCACCAGGATGGGACCTTTACCCTCTCGGCCACAGTGGCAGTATCTCCGGTATTTTTCTCCTGGGTGTTCAGTTTCGGAGGCCGGGTGAAAATTTTAGACCCGGAACCTGTTGCGCAGCAGTATCGGGACATGTGCCAAAAAGCCTTGGAGCTATAGAAAATCGGGACGGACCATATTCGGTCCGTCCCGTTATTGTCCTTACCGCAGCAGCGCCACGATCCGTGCCACTGCCTCCCGGGTGTCCTCCCGGCCCCCAAAGGCCGTAACCCGGATATACCCTTCCCCACTGGGTCCAAACCCAGCACCGGGGGTGGTGACTACACCGGCTTCTTTCAGCAGACGGTCAAAGAACGACCAGGAGTCCGTAGGAGTCTTGAACCAGACATAGGGCGAATTCACACCGCCGTAGACCGGGAGTCCCGCCTCCTGGAGCCCCTCCCGAATGATCCGGGCATTTTCCTGATAGAAGGCGATGGTCTCACGGATCTGCTTTCTTCCCGTCTCACTGTAGACCGCTTCGGCCCCCCGCTGGATCACATAAGGAACCCCATTGAACTTGGTGGTATGGCGGCGGTTCCACATGGCATTGAGGCTTTTGCCCTGACGGACCAGCTCCTTGGGCACCACCGTATAGGCACAGCGGTTCCCGGTAAAGCCCGCCGTCTTGGAGAAGCTGCGGAACTCAATGGCACAGGTTCTGGCTTCTTCCAGCTCATAGATACTGTGGGGCACGTCCGCCTCGGTGATAAACGCCTCATAAGCCGCATCAAAGAGGATGACTGCATCCTCCTGATTGGCGTAATCCACCCACTTCTGAAGCTGCGCTTTTGTGAGGGTCGTCCCTGTGGGATTGTTGGGCAGGCACAGGTAGATCAAGTCCACATGGGTCTTAGGCAGCTCCGGCACAAAGCCATTTTCCGCCGTGGTGGGCATGTAATAGATCTTGGACCACTTCTCCTCTGCGGGGAGGTATTCCCCTGCCCGGCCGGCCATGGCATTGGTATCCACATACACCGGATAAACCGGGTCGCAGACCGCTACGATATTATCCTTGGAGAAAATATCTCCAATATTGCCGCAGTCGCTTTTGGCACCGTCCGACACAAACACCTCGTCCATATCGATCCTTACGCCGTAAGGTGCATAATCCCCCTCCACAATGGCCTTCCGCAGGAAATCATACCCCTGCTCCGGCCCGTAGCCGCGGAATGTCTCCTGGGCGCCCATCTCATCCACCGCTTTGTGCATAGCCTCAATGACTGCGGGGGCCAGCGGCTGGGTCACATCACCAATGCCCAGGCGGATCAGCTTTTTCTCCGGATGCTCCGCGGAATACGCCGCCACCCGTCGGGCGATCTCCGCAAACAGATAGCTACCGGGCAGCTTCTGATAATTCTCGTTAATTTTTGCCATTGCTATATCACTCCTTGATGATTAGATGGGCCGGCAGATCGATCTCTCCATCGAATACAAATTCCGCTGGGCCGGTCATAAAAACATGGCCAGTCTTTTCATCCCAGCTGATCCTGAGATCTCCGCCCAGAAGCTTGACCGTAGCTTCCCGCTCACATTTTCCGCAGAGCACACCAGCCACCAGAGACGCGCAGGCGCCGGTGCCACAGGCCAGGGTCTCCCCTGCCCCCCGCTCCCAAACGCGCATCCGCAGCGTCTTCGGGTCCAGCACCTCCACAAATTCTGTATTGGTCCGCTCGGGAAACAGCGGATGGTTCTCATAGTCCGGGCCGATCTTTTCCAGCTCCAGATCCTCTGTACGTTCTACAAACACCACCGCATGGGGGTTGCCCATCGAAACTGCCGTCATAGAGACCGTCTTCCCGTGGACCTCCACCGGCACATTCACAAAGCACAGTTCCTCTGCCCGCACAGGGATCTGTTGGGGCTCCAGGATCGGTATTCCCATATCCACACAGACAGACGCCGTCTTTCCATGCTCTAACGTCAGTTCCAGCGTCTTGATCCCCGCGGCGGTTTCCACCGTAACAGTGGTTTGATCGGTGAGTCCCCTGTCATGGGCAAACTTTCCCACACAACGGATGCCGTTGCCGCACATCTGGGCTTCGGAGCCATCCGCATTGTACATAACCATCCGCACATCTGCGACTTCAGACGGACAAATCAGGATCAGTCCATCTGAGCCAACGCCGAAGTGCCGGTCCGAGATAAACCTTGCGGTCGCCGCGGGATCATCCACCCGTTCCGCAAAACAGTTTACATACACATAGTCGTTGCCGATACCGTGCATTTTAGTAAATCTCATAAGGTCCTCCTGCCACAATCATACCGTTATGCCTGTTCTCGATCTGTTGTATGCGCCGCATCCGCCAGGAATGCTTCAAAATTATTTTGGAACTTTTCCGCGTATTCCGTTGTATAGCCCTGTACAAAGGGATGTCCCTGGGCTGCAATGTTTGCCAAAAAGCGCTCACAGCTCTTTTGCTCCATAAAATTGATCCGAAGCATTGTCTGATCCACCGTGTAAAGAGCAACCGGCCAGCGGTATTTGCTCACCACCATAGGCTCTGGCATCGCATAGCCCCAGATGATTTCCGAGGTCTTCAGCGCCCGGCTTCCGGGCCCCTTCGAATACCAGATATACTCGCCGACCCGCACCCGCTCGATTTGCGCCGCCTGGAAAAAGGCTTCATCCGAAACCGAATTCCCCAGCATATTCCGCACATGGCGCTGATAACATCCGCTGAAAATTACCACCAGCTGTGCCACAAGCAGCAAAAACACCACGGCCGATGCAGCGCCCAGGATCTTGACCCAGGTCTCGGAAAAAAGTCCGACACTGTTCAGCTCGATCTGCCAGAGCGAAATATCATAGTCCGGCAACTCATACTTATCGAGGCAGTCCGCCATGTAATCCGCCATCCCATCCTCCAGCGGCTTGACGGTGCCCCGGAGCGTGCCGATCTCTGTCAGCGTATCAAGGTCGCCCAAATAGTATTCGTGGCTCTGTTCCATGGCTTTTTCCAGCATAGCGCTGTTTTGCTCCTTACGGTCCACCACTGCCAGGTAGACATCCGGGATTGTAAGCAGATAATAGGTTTTTAATGTCTCGCTTCCGCTGTCGGATTTGGAGGACAGGCTTGCAAAGGCCACAATGACCTCGCTGGCGTCAAAGGATACATAATCGCCGGTTTTGACATAGGCGTCCAGGGGCTTTGGTCCTGCCAAAAGCCGCAGCAGGCCACTGCCACACAGTCCCAGCAGTACCACCAGCACCAATGCGCAGGCAATGATCCGGGGCAGCAGCCGCTTGAAGCTTTCTTTGCGCAGAATTTTATACATAGGAATCACTCCGCTCTTCATGTCCATGGGGAATCACGTCCCTGGATATTTTCGTTATTATAACAAAAAATGCGGCGAGAGGCAACTGATTTCCGGGAAGGTTATTGACATTCGCGGGAATTTCGGCGAAACTATAGGAAAGACACGAAAGGAGCCTTGCCATGAACGGCTATGTTCTCTCTGTGGACCAGGGGACTACCTCCTCCCGGGCCATTATCTTTGACCGAAGCGGAAGGATCGTCACCCGGGCCCAGTATCCCATCACACAGCACTATCCCGCCCCCGGCTGGGTGGAGCACGATCCCATGGAGATCCTCTCCACGGAATTGCTCGCCATGGCGGAAGCCTTTCAAAAAAGCGGCTTGAGCCCCACAGATATTGCTGCCATCGGCATCACCAATCAACGGGAGACCACCATTCTCTGGGAAAAAGACACCGGAAAACCCGTCTGCAACGCCATCGTCTGGCAGTGCCGCCGCACCGCAGCACTGTGTGAGCAATTGAAAGCGGAGGGTGCGTCAGAGCTGGTGCTGGATAAGACCGGACTTTTGATCGATCCCTATTTCTCCGGCACAAAAATCCGCTGGCTCCTGGACCAAGATCCCGAACTGCAAAAACGGGCCGAGCGGGGCGAAATCCTCTTTGGCAACGTAGACTCCTTCCTGATCTGGCATCTCACCGGCGGGAAAGCCCATGTGACCGACTATTCCAATGCCTCCCGCACCATGCTGTTTGACATTGACCGACTGTGCTGGGACCCTGAGCTGTGCGGACTTTTGAACATCCCCATGGCCATGCTGCCATCTCCGGTTCCCTCCTCCATGGTCTATGGCACCGTGGCTCCAAAGCTGCGGGGCCTGGAGATGCTGGAGGGCATCCCCATCGCCGGCTCTGCTGGAGATCAGGCGGCGGCGTTGTTTGGCCAGGGTTGCTTTACAGCCGGACAGGCCAAGAACACCTATGGCACCGGCTGTTTTACCCTGCTCAATACCGGAACGAACAGTGTGCGTTCCCATCAGGGACTTTTGACCTCTGTGGCCTGGAGCCTGAATGGCCAGACCACCTATGCCCTGGAGGGCAGTGCATTCAACGCCGGCTCCGCCATCCAATGGCTGCGGGACGAATGTCATATCATTGCTGCCGCCCACGAGTGCGATGTGCTGGCGGAGTCGCTTCCCAGCAATGAGGGCGTCTACTTTGTCCCGGCCTTTACGGGGCTGGGCGCCCCCTATTGGGACGTCGATGCCAGAGGCAGCTTTTTCGGACTCACCCGGGGCTCCGGCGCCGCCCATATGTGCCGGGCTGTGCTGGAATCCATTGCCTATGAGGTACAGGACCTGGTGGCTGCCATGATCCGGGAATCCGGCACCGCCATGACAGAGCTGCGGGTAGATGGTGGCGCCAGCGTTAGCGACGTGATGATGCAGTTCCAGTCCGACATCCTGTCCCTGCCGGTGCTGCGGCCTGCCATGGTGGAGACCACCGCTGCTGGCGCGGCATTCCTGGCCGGGCTTGCCACCGGTGTCTGGAGCGGCACAGAGGAGCTGTCTACACTCCAGCAGACGGACCGCATCTTCCGGCCCATTATGCCCCAGGAAACACAGGACCATTACATCCGGTGCTGGCATGCTGCTGTGGAGCTCTCCCGGCAGTTTGGCCGCATGACTTCATCCCACTGAAAAAGGAGCAATATTCATGATCTCAGAAAAAATGAAACGGCTGGCGGAGAATAACTCTGTGATCCGCGCCATGTTTGAAGAGGGCCAGATCATGGCCAAGCAATACGGAAAAGAGAATGTCTATGACTTTTCCCTGGGCAATCCCTCGGTACCTGCGCCGGAGGCTGTGCGGAGGGCCGCCTTTGATATTCTCCAGGAAGAGGATTCTCTGCTGATCCACGGCTATATGTCCAATGTGGGCTATGCAGATGTGCGCCAGGCTGTAGCAGAGAATCTGAACCGCCGCTTTGACACCGACTTTACCTCGGAGAACATCATTATGACCGTAGGCGCTGCCGGCGGCCTCAACGTGATCCTGAAGACTTTGCTGAATCCCGGCGACGAGGTCATCACTTTTGCCCCATACTTTGCCGAGTACGGAAACTATGTGATGAATTACGACGGGACCCTTGTGGTGGTGTCCCCGGATACGGAGACCTTCCAGCCCAATCTCCGGGAATTTTCCGAGAAGATCACTCCCCGCACCAAGGCTGTGATTATTAATAACCCGAACAATCCCACCGGCGTTGTATATTCCCACGAAACCTGCCGGGAGCTCTCCCGTATCCTGCGTGAAAAGCAGCGCGAATACGGCACATCCATCTACCTGATCTCGGATGAACCCTACCGGGAGCTGACTTACGACGGTGTGGAGGTCCCGTTTCTGACCAAATACTATGCCAACACCATTGTCGGCTACAGTTGGTCAAAATCCCTGTCCCTGCCGGGTGAACGCATCGGTTATCTGGTGATCCCCAATGAATGCGACGATTCGGAACTGATCTATTCTGCCGCAGGCATCGCCACCCGGGTCACAAATTCTACCTC
>CABSAB010000002.1 GCA_902475515.1 uncultured Eubacteriales bacterium
CTGTCGGCTGGTGTCCGGCGGAGCCGGGATGCTGGGCGGGCTCCTGCGGCCAACCATTGTGCTCCCCGTGGAAAAGCGCGGGGAGGATGTGGCGCCCATCATCGTCCATGAGCTCATGCACTATAAGTATAAGGACCTGTGGGTATTCGCACTGCTGCGGCTTTTGACCGCGGTATATTGGTTCAATCCCGTGGTCTGGCTGTGCTTCCGCCGGGCCAGGCAGGACGGCGAGGCCGCCTGCGACCAGCGGGTGCTGGAGACGGGGCTGGTGCGGCCCGACTGCTATGCGGGCGCCCTGTACGAGGAAGGCGTTCTCCACACCAGGAAAGGCCCTCTGCTCCAGACCACCTTCGGCGGAGACCGCCACAGTTTGAAGCGGCGTATTCGGCTCATTGCAACATTTAAAAGTCCCAAGGTGTGGGTAACGGCGCTGGCGGTCATTCTGGCGGTCATGATCACTGCCTGTACTATGACCGGAGCAACATCCGGCACACAGGAGCCGTCAAGTTCCGCCGAACCCCAAGAGAGCCAATTGAATTTTGACACCTATATGGAACCCCTCCAGCCCCCGAACGGCGTCTTTGGCCTGACCTTTGACGAGCATGTGGACCGTGGGCTGCTGAACCCGGAGGATGGCACAATGGAGCACTACACCCGGGACGACTGCGATCTCAGCTACTCCCTGTTCCGCACCACCATGGAATTGGGTGGGCAGACCGTCCCCATTGACTACAATTTCAGCCAGACTGTACTCTCGGAGGAGGAGATTTTGACCCAGGTATTCGTGACCCCGCCGGAGGATGTGCCCCTCGGCACCTGGCTCAGCTCCATCTCCGACCCGTGGCTCTCCGGCCTGACCCAGAACACCGACCTCAACGGCTGGGAGTGGAACACGGCGGAATATGTGGCCGATTTTCTGACGGAGGAACAACTGCAAACCGTCATTGACGCGGAGATGGACATGGGCAAGGCCAGCAGTTCCCCGGAATTTCCCAAAACGGAGGAGGATGCCGAGCATCGGCTGAAAACCCGCTGGCGCGTGGTGACGGCCTTCAGCTCCGGCCCCGAGGACGAAAATAGCAAGCTGATCTGGCAGTTCAACGGCACCGGAGCGGCGTTGATCCGCGCAGCACACGCCAGCGGCGGGCCATCCGCCTCCACATTGGAGGGTACAACTGACAGTTTGACCTTCTCCCCCTATGTGCTTGACAATGATTCCCTTACCTACGAGAACACCACCTGGGACATGACCTTCTCCCAAACCGTTGCCGCTCAGGAGCTGGATATGGACACCTGGAAATCCAGCGACTTCGGTCAGCCCACGATCTATCTGGACCAGCCCCTTTCCGACCACCCCGAGGTAGAGCGGATCACGTATACCTTTAATGTCAAAAATCCCGCATTGATCCTGGAACTCAGTCGTGTGGAAATTGAATATGATCCGGAACAAATCGACTACGAATCCCTCATTGCCCAGCGGACACAGGAACTCGGCACGCCAGAGGGAAGCTATGAAAACAACACCTTCTGGACCTTTGGAGATATTCAGTTCGCCATCTATCCCGGCAAACACGATTTACAGGAACGTCTTATGGTGTATGTGGACCGCAGTGAGGAATTGCTTCCCACCCAGGAACAGGTGGATGCATATCTCTCCGACATACAACCCCCCAATGGTCACTATGGATGGACCTTTGAAGAGCATGTAGAAGCGGGCCTGTTGGACCCGGAACAGGGCGAGCTGGTGGAAAATGACGGTACCATTCGTTTCCATGTCTTTGAAACAGAAATGGAACTGGGCGGAGAAATGGTTGATATGGAATATCACTTTACCGAAACCATGGCCAGCTGGGGTACCGGCCGTCAGGTACTTACCGAGGTACACGTGGACCCGCCCAGCAACGTTCCCCTGTCCCAATGGCTGACCAGATTCCCCGCACCGTGGAAGGATCGAATGGTCCGTCTGCCGGAATCCAGCCAGTGGAACGGCATGTTAACTGTCGGCCCATTTTTGACGGATGCCCAGCGGGAATATATTGCCCAGGCACTGGTAGAGGATGGCCGAACCGCAGCAAGCCTCGAAGAAGCTTATCAGTATTTGGACAACTGGAACATGGCGATGAATTTCTACGAAGCAGCACGGGGCTGGGTGTATAACGGCACTGGCGCGGCGCTCTACCTCACCGCGCAGGAGATGGAATAATTAGCACGCCCGTCCGGAAGCACATCCGGGCGGGCCATTCCATCCGTCCCGGCGGAGCCGGGACACCACATCTTCACTCTCCACTCTGAAAAAATCCCGGAGCCGAAGCTCCGGGATTTTTCTTTACGACATGGAGATATACTCGCTGGAAACAAAGCCCCGCTGGCCGTCGAAGGTGAGGAAGTAGTCCTCCACCAGATCGGCCACCAAATACTTGGCCTTGTTGATATCCCGCTCATTGGGATGGCTCCACATTTGGTTGTGGAAGAAGTAGGAGCCCTGGATTTTCTTGCCGTCCTTGCACTCGTAGTAGTTGGGGTCCTGGACCTCGCCGGGGCCCATGACACGGGGCTTCTCGCCCTCGGCCACGCCCGCGGGACCGAACTCGATGCCGCAGCAGGCAAAGGTGCCCACCACGGACACGTTCTGGAGCTCCAGGAACAGCTTCAGGGCACTCAGGGTCGCCTTGCTTTCACCGGAGCCGTAGAAGCCGCCGCCATAGGTGGTAAATACGATGCCCAAAGGCTGATAGTTGTCACGGACCGGGCCGCCGGGATAAGAGCAGCTTCTCCGCCGCCACACAGGACCGCCGTCCGCACCGGGTGCGCCGGGATCTCCACCGGGGCCGCCGGGACCACCGGGGCCACCAGGGCCTCCCGGACCGCCAGGACCGCCCTCGCCAGGCAGCTGCTGGCCCTCGGGATGAGGGCCCTTCATGGTGTCATTGTTCATGGAGAAGCCCTTTCCGGCGTCCACCATCTTCTGAACGTTATTCTCCAGTTCGCCGCCGGCGCCCAGGGAGAAGAGCTTATTGACGATGGTCAGGGGATAGCCCGCCACGATGGGGGAGCCCAGGCAGACAACATCATAGTCATCGAAATACAGGCCGTCCTGGAGCTCTGCCCACTTGTTGGACTTCTTCAGCCGCAGGCAGTTGACATACCAGCCGTAATACTCAAAGGACTCCTTCATGGCCAGGGCAATCTTCTCGGTATTCTTGGTCATGGTGGCGTAGAGGATCAGGGCCTTGCGCTGAGGCTCGGCATAGGTCAGGCCCTCCAGCTCGGCAGTTTTGTCATTCCCATCGGACTGGGCAATGACCACACTTCCGGCCATCTTGGCCTTGTCAATGGCGATCTCCTGCTTGGCGGGGCCGCACTGGGCCTCAAAGATGATGGAATCACCCTTGGTATGGATGTTCTCCAGCAGCTCACAGCCGCCATGGGACGAAACAAGCTCGCCCTCATAGGCCCGGGCATTCCTGCGGATGACGACCTTGGTCTCCCGCTTGCCGCTGGGGGTATCCATGAGATAGGTATAAGTTCCGGCAAAATTCATAGTTGTTCCTCCTTGATTCTCTCAGTTTCAATGTATATGGACCGGAGGGCAGGAGCCCTCCGGCAGTGCGTCAGCCATTCACCCGGTCGTAAGCGCCCTGAATGATCTCGGTCAGGTCCTCAATGCCCATATCATCGATGTTCTTCACATAGTTGTCCCAGTCGCTTCCGTCCACGTCCAGATCGCCGTTGATGAACTGCAGGGCGGAGGTCGCCACATAGGTGATGATATCACCGTAGATACCGGATGCCTCGGTAGCCTCCTCCGCATTCAGCACCGTCTTGCTGCCAAGGATGCCGTCGGTGGTCTTGTTGGTGCTCCAGGCATCGAAGCAGGCAAGCTCCCGCTCCTCAAACTCAAAGCTCAGGCGTTTGTCAAACACCACGCCGGCCAGGTCCTTGGTGGAGATGACGCCGGAGGCGATGTTGGTGGATTCCGCTACCTGCTTAATGGCATCGCCGTCAAACAGGGGCTCTCCGTCGCTGTCAAAATCCCAGGTCTCCACATCGTGGCCGGAGCCCTTCTGGAAACCGAAATTGTAAAGCAGGCTGCCCTCGTAGCTGTAGCCGTAGTCCAGGAACTGCAGGGCGACCTCAACATCATCGCAGGCAGTAGAAATGGCCACGGCGGTCATATCCAACAGCGAGACCTCTTCAAAGAACGGGATTTCTTGCCCGGCGGTCTCGGCCACATCCTGCACGGGCCACCAGTTGCAGTTCGGGTCCTCGCTCATGCCGTTATACATGCCGCCGAAGGGTTGCATGTTGAACATATAGCCGTTGGTGCCGTTTGCCGCCATCCCGGCGTTGTACTCGGAGAAGGGGTTCATCTCACGGGCCTGCATATTCTCCAGGTTGATGAGGCCCTCGTTATACAGCTCATGGAGCCAGCTCAGGTATTTGCGGGTACCCTCGGCGGTGGCGCCATAGACCACGGTGCCGTCCTCCTGATAGAAGGAAGCGCCGTAGTCCACGCCCATGCCGTTGGCGCTAAGCTCCGCCAGGGAGCCAAAACCGCCCATGAGCACGCCATTGTTGAGATTCACGGTGTTGGGCAGGGCCAGCGCCTCGCTGGCGCCCTTTTCGGACTTAAATGCCTTGAGGACTTCCGTCAGCTCATCATAGGTCTGGGGCACCTCCATGTCAAGGTCCTCCAGCCAGTCCATACGGACAAAGGGTCCCTGGCCGGAGGGGTTTGCCATCTGATCCTTCACCGCATAAATACCAAGGAACTTATCCGAGTCCTTGACCTTTGCCAGCAGATTCTGGTCGGAATTGACAATGGTCCAGTAGTTGGGCATATTCTCCTCGATGAGGTCCGTCAGATCGGTGACGATCTCCTCCTCCATAGCGGCTTCCAGGCCTGCGGAATAGTCCGCCGCCGGGAACATATCGGCATAGTCGCCGGAGGCGATCATCAGATTAAATTGGTCGCTCTCCTGGGTCTTATCCACCACGTTCAGCTCCACATTGACACCGGTGTTCTCCCGGAGCCAAGTCCAGACCTGATGGCCGTCCATGGTGCCGCTGTCAATATAGTTCAGGGTGCTGCCCTCAAAGCCGAAGAAATAGGTCAGGGTCACCGGCTCCTCCGTAATGGGAAGCTCGGTATGCAATCCCTTCAGCATCTCCTTATAGCCGGAAAAATCCATGGCGGCATTGGCGGCAGTGAAATCTCCCTCCGCCGCGGGGGCCTCCACTGCGGAGCCCTCCAGATCAGAGGCGGGGGCCACCGTCGTCTCCGTTTCGGCAGGCGCAGGCACCTGCGTTACTTCTTCGCCAGCCGCCGACACTTCCGGCGCCGCACTGGAGACAGCGTCATTGCCGCAGCCTGCCAAAAGGCCCAGGACCATGGTCAGCACCAGCAGGATCGCAAGCAAACTGTTCTTCTTCATGGTATATATCTCCTTATTCCAAAAATTCCGGTATCGTTCCGGTCGATCCCAGCATAACACGCAGGCCGCAAGAAAAACAGAATCAAAAGACGTTTCTTCTGTGCTTTTTTGCGAAAAACGGCCCTGTGACATTCTCTGTCCCAGGACCGTTTTGTGTGAAATTTGTCACGGCTGTCCGCCGGAACTGCTGCTCTGGCAGCGTTCCCGCCAGGCGCCGGGGGTCATCTCCTCATAGCGCTTGAAGGACCGGGTCAGGGTGAACCGGCTGGAGAAGCCCACCGCCTGTGCTACCTCATCCAGAGACAGCTCCGTGGCGGCAAGGAGTTCCTTTGCTTTTTTGAGCCGCTCGCCATGGATATGGTCCACCACGCCAAGACCCGTGTTCTGCCGGAGCATACGGCTGACATAGGAGGCGCTGACCCCCAGGGCATCGCCGATCATCTCGGCGCAGATGCCAGGGTCGTCAAAATGCTCCTGGATGAAGGCCAGCGCATGGGTGACCTTATCGGACTTCTGCCGCTGCTCGGATTCCTCATAGGCCCGCAGGGTCCCGATCAGTACGCTGCACTGGTCCTTGAGCTGCTGGGCAGAGGTCATATCCCACAGCCGGCGGAACTGGGCCACCACCTCGCTCTCCTCGGCGCCATAATCCGCCACAGAGATGGAGAAGGCCGAAAGCATCTGCTCCATGTGCATGATCAGGCGGTTTTTCAAAAGATCGGGATACCGGGAGGAGGTGCGGAGCTCCAGGTCCACAAAGGAATCCATGGTCTTCTCCAGCTGCTCCAGATTGTGATTGGTGACGCTCTGCATAAACCGCTTTTCCAGCTCCGTCCGCAGGAGCTTATCGGACAGCTCCACGGGATTTTCCGCATATTCATAGCCGTTTTTCACCGGACTGCTGTCGCCCATGAGCTCGGCGTAGGCGGTGAGCTCCTCAGCCTCCCGCCGGGCACGGACGATATTCTCCCGGCCGCTGTAGATGGTGCTCACCACAGCCCCGCAGATCAGGCCCTGACGCTCCAGATCCCGGGTGGCGTCGCTGAGGCAGTCGCAGATCTTCCCCAGCTTCTCCCGGGAGCTCTCGTCCAGATTGTCCTCGGAAAGGCCCGTGACGTTGATGAGGACCTCCATACCGTCGGTCATGGGCACAAAATACGGCAGGCTGATCCCCGCAAGCCGCTTTGTGATGAACTCCCGCATCCACTGATCCACCTGCAAAAAATCCGTGTGGGGGATATGCTCCTCCCCACACTGGGGAAGATACCCAGTAAAATCGATGCACTGGACCATGGCCACGGCAAAATACTCGCTCTCCACTCCGGGCATGGCCTCGGTGAGGTCCCCCTCCGGGGGGATGTCACCACCCAGGTATTTTTCCAAAAGCCGGGTGCGGCAGGCCCGGTCCAGCTCCAGATTCTGCTCCACCAGTTTCTGATAGCGCCGGGCTGTCAGGGCGGAAAGCCCCACCGCTCCCAGTACCGCCAGGATAACGCCGATCCATATATTACAGTAGGCCGCGCCCGCTGTGGCAGCACCGTACAGCAGCAGGGCCACAAGCATGGCCCACCTGGCGTGCCGGGGATTCATCCGGCTGTCCGGCCCCTGAACGGGTTGTTTCTCCATAGCGGTCCCTCCTTGCGGGTATCAAAGCCCCCGGAAAGTCCCGGCGGGCAGGATGTTACGAAATCGCATCTATTGTGACTATTCTATCACACCTCCCGTATATTTTGCAAACCCCATTTCCACCGTTTCCAAAAGAACACGATTTGACCAGGACCACACAAGCCGCTTCTTGCATGGGAGCACAGCCCATGGTACACTGAACATATCGAAGGCAAAATATTTCCCGAAAGGAGTTTTTTCTATGTCCCATCGCTATGCTGCCCTGACAGCCCCTCTGCGGCTGCGGGACAAGACTCTGAAATCCCGGCTTCTGTATCCGGTGGCCCAACCGCATTTCCTCCAGGCCAACGAGACCTATCCCGCAGACCCGGTGGTATCCTACTATGCCTCCCGGGCCAAGAACGGCGCAGCCATTTTGCTGATGCAGGACCTGACGAACCTGGACCAGCGGAAGATGCCCGCCGACTGCGGCCACTTCGCCATGTACGACATCGACGATATCGGCGCGCAGAACGGCTTTACCTTCATGGCGGAGATGGTCCACTATTACGGCTCCTACATCACCCCGGAGCTGAATCTCGATAACCGGATGCCCCTGCAGGTGAACGATCCCAAGGTTCCCTCCCCCTATGGCGAGGCGCCGAACCCCTTCGCCATGATCTCCAAGGACGATGAGGACGAGGTCACTGCCGCCCCCGGCGTCAAGCCTATGGAGGAGGGCGTTTCTGGCGCCCCGGGCCGTCCCATGGCCGGGGCCAGGATGATGACCCGGCCAGACATGGACGAGTATATCCGGGTGCATATCCAGCACGCCCAGCAGTACAAAAACTTAGGCTTCGACGGGGGACTGTTTGACTTCTCCCACAACTTCAACATCGGAAAATTCCTGAACGAGACCTCCAACTGGCGCACCGATGAATACGGCGGCAGCTTCGAAAACCGCATTCGCTTCCCGGTTGAGGTCATCAAGGCCATCCGGGAGGCCATGGGCGAAAATTACCTGCTGGTGGTCAACGCACCGGGCATCGGCGAGAGCCGGGGCGGCATGGGGCTTTCTCTGGACGAGGCGGCGGAGTTCCTGAAACGCATTGAGCCGTACATCGACCTTTTGCAGGTCCGGTCCATGCACCCGGACCATGAGCGGGTCACCGTCTGCGAATCGGCGGAGCTGTCCAAGGGGCTGAAGCAGCGGGGCGTGAAGACGCCCATCGCCATCAGCACCTATTATAAGGACCTGGATTCGCTGAACGGCGTCATCGCCTCCGGGGCGGCGGACCTGGTGGCGCCGGGGCACCTGTTCATCTGCAACGAACACCTGGGGGACATCCTCCGGGACGGCAACGGCGAGGACCTGAACCCCTGCATCGAGTGCCACTGCTGCCGGGGCACCTCCTCCGTGGGGGACTGGATGAGCCACTGCACCATCAATCCCGAGATCGGCATGGAGCACCGGGCCAAGCGCCTCATCGAGCCTGTGACAAAGCGGAAGAAGGTCGCCCTCATCGGCGGCGGGCCCGGGGCCATCAAGTGCGCCATGTGGCTGAAGGAACGGGGGCACACGCCGGTGATCTTTGAGATGACCGACGCCCTGGGCGGGCAGATCAAGACGGCGGAGTATCCGGAGTTCAAGTGGGAACTCAAGCGATATCTGGACTTCCTCCGCAATCAGGTGGTGCGGAAGGACATCGAGGTGCGCCTAAACACCCGGGCCACCCCGGAGATGATCCGGGCCGAGGGCTTTGACGTGGTGATCGCCGCCACAGGCGCCACCCCGAAAAAGCCCGCCATTGAAGGTGCGGAGACAACGGACTGGAACGGCGTAAACATCTACGGAAATCAGGAGAAGCTGGGGAAGAAGGTCGTGGTCATCGGCGGCAGCTCCGTGGCGGCGGAAGCGGCCTGCTACCTTCAGGAGTGCGGCCACGAGGTGGTGGAGATATCCCGTCAGGGACGCATCGCCTACGACCTGAACCCCATCCGCGCCATCGGCTATATGAACGAGAAGGCCAGCAAGCTGGGGGTCACAGTCATCAAAAAGGCTAAAACCACTCAGATTGAGCCTGGAAAGGTCACTTATACAGACCGCAAGGGAAATGTATGCACCTTGGACTGCGACGACATTGTGGCCTGCGGCGGCATGGAGCCCAACAGCGAGGAGGCTGTCAGCTTCCGGGAGGCTGCGCCTGAGTTCTACATGATCGGCGACTGCCGCCAGAGCGGCAATATGCGAAACGCCATTCGGGACGCTTATGCGTTGGCCATGAGAATTTAATAGACAGCAAGGCTCCCTCCGCTATGCGGAGGGAGCCTTGTAACATGCTGTGATATCAAGCCGCCAGATTGTTAATCCATATCCCCTTTTTCACCAGAAACAGCCCCACTACGGTCTTTAAGGCATCCACACACTGGATCACCAGATACATATACACCAGCGGCAGCGCCGTCAGATGGGCCAGCACCAGCGCCACAGGCAGATTGATGACCCACATGGACACACTGTCGAAAATAAACGTCAGCATGGTCTTACCGCCGGACCGCAGGGTAAAGTAGCAGCTGTTATACAGCCCCCGGGCCGTCAGGAATGCCGCGTCCAGCCACAAAAGCCGCTTGGCCAGTGCCCGGATCTCCTCTGTGGTGTTATAAATCCGCGGGAAATACGGAGCCGCCACGGCAAGCAGCACCGCCGCCGCCAGACACAGCATCGCGCCGAAGGCGATCATCTTCCGGTTGGTATCCACTGCCTGCTCAAATTCCCCGGCCCCCAGCTCCTGGCCCACCAGGATGGAGATGGCCGTACCCATGGCCATGACCGCCATGGAGAAGAAGTTATAGACCGTGCTGGAGATATTATACGCCGCCACAGCGGTAAGGCCCCGGACGGAGTAGCACTGGACGATCATCGTGGTGCCCAGGGCCCACATCAGCTCATTTAGCAGCAGGGGCATCCCCTTGACGGTGATCTCCTTCACCATGGGAAGGGGCACCCGCAGCGTCCGGTAAATGCCCCGGAGATAGGGGAATTTCTCCCGCTTTCTCCACGCAAACACCAGGATCAGCCCCAGCTCTGCAAACCGGGAGACAGTGGTGGCCAGAGCCGCACCCGCCACGCCCATCCTCGGCGCGCCGAAGTGGCCGAAGATCAGGACATAGTTCAGGACCATGTTGATCAGAACCGCCGCCGTGCTGGCGATCATGGGGATCACGGTCTCGCCGGTCTCCCGCATGGTGGAGGAATAGAGCTGGACCACAGCAAAGGGGATCACCCCCACCAGCATGATCTTCAAATATTCCTTCCCGTAGGCCAGGGTGGCCTCCAGGTCGCCGCCGGTGCCGGTGTCGTTCAAAAACAGGCGGATCAGCGGGTCCCGGAAAACCCAGAAGACCACCATGCTCAGGACCGAGATGAGGGCCGTGCTGATGAGCTTATAGCGGAAAACGCTCTGGAGCTTCTCCTGATCGCCCTTGCCGAAATACTGGGCGCAGAAAATGCCCGCTCCCGACAGGCAGCCGAAAATGCACAGCTGGAAGATAAACAGCAGCTGGTTGGTGATGGCCACGCCGGACATCTGCTCGGTGCCCACCTGGCCCACCATGATATTGTCGAGCAGGCCCACGAAGTTTGTGATGCCCTGCTGAATGACGATGGGCAGCATCACCGCCAGAACACGCTTGTAAAACGCCTTGCCGCCTATGTATTTCCGCACAATAAAACTCCTTTTTATCCGTAAGAAAAGGACTTCCCAAAACGGAAGCCCACATTTTGTTTATTATAGCATGGATCACTTCCCGATGCAACCCCGGTAGATACCTCTCGGTTATAGCCTATAACCAACATATATAACCACAAGTCCCCGGTTCCGTGGTATAATGATTGAAACTTTCAAAAACAGGAGGAAAACCAATGGCACATCCATATGCACAGCTGCTTTCTCCGCTGAAAATCGGAAACGTCACCCTGAAAAACCGCATGATGGGCTCCAAGTGCGCCCTCCAGAGCTTTACCTTGGATCAGGCCCGGGAGTTCTATGCGGACATGGCCAAAAACGGCGCGGCCACCGTCACCGTGGCTATGGGCGACCACCCGGAGCGGAACCTCAATATGCCCGACAAGGACGGCCGCATGCCCCATATGGACGGCACCGGCAACGATATGCGGGACCCCAAGGTGGTGGAGGGCTACCGGAAGATCGCCGAGGCGGTGCACCAGTACGGCACCCTGGCCTCCGCGTCTTTGATGGACATTGAACCTACCGACGTAAACATCTCCGACACCCCCAACTGGGACGAGATCCCCAAAAACGGCGACTATAACTCTGCCGTCTTCCGCAACAAGCCGGGCATCAGCTATGAGCGGCTCCAGGCCCTCATTGACGAGTTCGCCTTCCGGGCCAAGGAGGCGAAAGATATGGGCTTTGATATGTGTACCTTCTATATGTCCTACCGTTCCTCCATCCTGGCCACCTCTATGTCTCCCCTTTTAAACCAGCGGACCGACAAGTACGGCGGCAAGACCATGGCCGAGCGGGCGACGCTGGCGAAAGAGGTCTTTGCCAAGGTCAAGGAGGTCTGCGGCAAGGATTTCCTCATTGAAGCGCAAATTTCCGCCGTGGAAGAGGCGCCTGGCTACACGCTGGAGGATTTTCTGGACTACTGCAAGGCCCTGGAGGGCTATGCGGACATCATCCAGATTCGCGGCGTGGACGGCTCCGCCACCCATGTCAGCGGGCTGAACTTCCAGAAGGACCACCCCTCCTCCATTGACTATGCCGCCGCCTTCAAGGCCCGGGGCATCCAGATTGCCTGCGCTCCCGTGGGCGGCTACGGCGACCCGGCGCTGATGGAGCAGTATCTCAAGGAGGGGAAGACCGACCTGTTTGCCATCGCCCGGCAGTTCCTGGCGGACGACAGATACTACGAGAAGCTGGAAGCCGGGGCGGCACTGGAGGAGATCGTCCCCTGCATCCGCTGCAACGGCTGTCACGGGCACCACACCTGTGCGGTGAATCCCCGGCTGGGGCGGCTGCGGAACCTGTTTCCGGAGGCCACCACGCCGAAGAAGGTTGCCATTGTGGGCGGCGGCCCGGCGGGCTTGATCGCCGCCATCACCGCCGCAAACCGTGGCCACAGCGTCACCCTGTTTGAAAAAAGCGGCGTACTCGGCGGCCAGCTGGTGGCAGCGGGAGAGGCCGACTACAAGTGGCCCATTCGGGAATATGTCTCCTACCTTCTGCGGGAGCTTGACAAGACCTCCGCTGTGGTACATACCAACACCGAAGCAACGCCTGAGCTGCTGAAGGACGGCGGCTATGACGCCATCATCTCTGCCGTTGGTTCTGCCCCGGCACGGCCCCCGGTAAAGGGCGCGGAGAACGCCTGGCTGGCGGAGGACGTGTTTGGCAAGGAGAATCAGCTTGGCAAGAACGTGGTGGTCATCGGCGGCGCAGACACGGGCCGGGATGTGAGCCTGTATCTGGCCCGGAACGGCCACAAGGTGACCATGGTCACACGCTCGCAGATCCAGCTGGCCAGCGATATGCACACCGAGCGGCTGGAGCGCGAAGCCTTTGAAACCAACGAGAACTTCAGCTATGTGGACTTCGCCGCCACGGAGGAGATCGGCGATCACCAGGTGCGGCTCAAGGTCCAGACCAACGGCGTCCACGGATTCATCCCCCTGATGGGTCCCCAGGACGATGAAGACGCCTACTACCGGGATCAGCACGCGGGCGGTCCCGGTGGTCCGGGAGGCCCCGGAGGCCCTGGTCCTGGTGGCCCCAGTGGTCCTGGCGGTCCCGGCTTCCCCTTTGGGAATCCCGGCACCGCTCCCGACCCCATTTACGAGACCCGCACCCTCACCTTCGACGATGTAGTGGTCTCCGGCGGCAGAACGCCCCGGACGGCGCTGGCCGAAAGCTTCCAGGATCTGGCCCCGGTGGTCAAGATCGTGGGTGACACCTGCACAGTGGCTAACCTGAAACGCGCCACCTATTCCGGCTATAAGGCCGCCATGGAACTCTAAATTTTGCCTGCGGCAGTGCCGAAGCACTGCCGCAGGTTTTATTTTCATTGACTTTCCGCCGAAAGGGGCGTATAATACGCCTATGTTCACAAAATCAGAGGTGATAAATTACATGAACATTCAGGAATGCGACATTCTTCTTCTGCTGGACCGCTCCCCCGGCATGACCCAGCGGGCGCTGGCGGAGCAAAGCGGCCATAGCCTGGGCATGGTGAACCGCTGTGTGAAGGCACTGACTGCGGCGGGCTACCTCACAGATGATTTGACGCCAACTGAAACAGCCTGCCAGCTGCTGGCCCGCAGCGCTCCAAAAAATGCGGTCATTCTGGCGGCAGGGTTCGGCGTGCGCATGGTACCCATCAATCTGGAATGCCCCAAAGGGCTGGTGAAAGTCCACGGACAGCCCCTGATCGAGCGGCTGATCCTGCAGCTTCAGGAGGCCGGTATCCGGGATATCTATGTGGTCGTTGGCTTTATGAAAGAGCAGTATGAGTATCTCATCGACAAGTACGGTGTGCATCTGTTGGTCAGTGTGGACTACGCCAGCAAAAACAATCTGCACTCTCTGGCCCTGGCCCTTCCGTATCTCGGCAACAGCTATATTGCCCCCTGTGACCTCTGGTGCGCGGAAAATCCCTTCCGCGCCCATGAACTTTATGCCTGGTACCTGACAGGCCGGGAGCCTGACCAGAACAGCCCCCTGCGGGTGAACCGCAAGCGGGAGCTGGTCCCCGCCGGGAATGCCGCGGGCAACAAGCTGCTGGGCATCGCCTATCTCACGGAACCGGAAGCGGAGCTGGTCTGCCAGCGGGTCCGTGCCAAGTGCAAGGATCCCAGGCAGGACGGCGCCCTCTGGGAGGAAGCCCTCTACGAAAAGAACAAGCTGCGGTTACCCGCCCGGCTGGTCTCCACGGAAGACGTGGTGGAGATCAACACCTATGAGCAGCTCCGGGAACTGGACAGCAACTCGGGCCATCTGCGCTCCGAAGCCCTGGACGTGATCGCTCAGGCCCTCGGCGCATCTCTTTCCGAGATCACTGATATCACCGTCCTGAAAAAGGGTATGACCAACCGCTCCTTCTGCTTTTCCTGCCGTGGAAAATCCTATATTATGCGCATCCCCGGCGAAGGTACCGACCAGCTCATCGACCGGGCCCAGGAAGCAGCCGTGTATCAGGTGGTCTCCCCCCGGGGCATCTGCGACAACGTGGCCTATATCAATCCGGAAAACGGCTACAAGATCACAGAGTTCCTCTCCCCCGCCCGGGTGTGCGATCCTGAAAATCCCGAGGATGTGCGGCGGTGTATGGAAAAGCTCCGGGAGGTCCACGGGCAGAAGCTCTCGGTGGCGCACGAATTTGATTTGTTCGCCCACATTGACTTCTACGAATCCCTGTGGGATGGCGCTCCCTCCATCTACCAGGATTATCAGACTACCAAGGACCACGTTTTGACCCTGCGGTCCTATATCGAGGCCCACGCCGGTGAAAAATGCCTGACCCATGTGGACGCCGTACCGGACAATTTCCTGTTTGTTATGGGAGAAGACGGCACCGAGACCATCCGCCTCATTGACTGGGAATATGCGGGAATGCAGGACCCTCATCTGGACATCGCCATGTTCTGCATTTATTCTCTCTATGACCGGCCCCAGGTGGACCGGCTCATCGATATATATTTTGAGGGAAACTGTCCGAAGGAAACGCGCCTTAAGATCTACTGCTATATCGCCGCCTGCGGCCTGCTTTGGAGCAACTGGTGCGAATACAAGCGGAATCTCGGCGTGGAATTCGGCGAATATTCCCTGCGGCAATACCGCTATGCCAAGGACTATTACAAACTTTTTCTGGAAAGCCAAGAAGGAGCATGAGAGAGCATGTACCAAGTAAAACGCGCCATCATTATGGCTGCGGGACAGGGACAGCGGCTGCGGCCCATTTCCCTGAAGGTCCCCAAGCCTTTGATCCCCGTAAACGGTGTTCCGATGATCGTCACGGCCATTGAGGCCCTTCGGAGCTACGGTATTTTGGAGATCTATGTGGTGGTGGGATATTTAAAGGACCAATTTCAGTTTTTGGAGGCGGATTATCCCGGTCTCCGGCTTATTGAGAATCCCTATTATGACAGCTGTAACAACATTTCCTCCCTGTATGTGGCCCGGGACCACCTGGAGGATGTGATGATCCTGGACGGAGACCAGATCATTTTTGATCCCAAGGTTCTCTCTCCGGAATTTGAGCGCTCCGGCTACAACGCCGTGCCAACCTACACCGAAACCCACGAATGGCTGCTGACACTGCAAGATGGCATCGTCACCGGATGCCGCCGGGGCGGGACCGGAGGCTATCAGCTCTACAGCGTCTCCCGCTGGACGGCGGAGGACGGCAGAAAACTGCGGGCGCATCTGGAGCTGGAGTTTGTCAAGAAGCAAAATCAAACCATCTATTGGGACGACATTCCCCTGTTCTGCCATCCGGAGGACTACCGGCTGGGCATTCGGGAGATGGGGCCGTCCGACATCGTAGAAGTAGACAGTCTCCAGGAGCTTGCGCTCCTGGACCCCAGCTATGAAATATATTTAGGAGGCAGTGCACATGAAACCTGACCGTACCCGCGAAAAGGGTAAGATCGATTGGATGATCACCCTGCTCCCCTTGGGCCTGATCGTGGCCCTTAGCGTCCTATTCTTCTTTCTGCCGGAGCAGTCCAGCGCCGTGCTGACCCAAATTCGCTTTTTTTTCGGCGACACCTTTGGCGTGTACTATCTGATCATCGGACTGGGCTTTTTGCTGGTGTCGGTGTTCATTGCCGCGTCCAAGTACGGCGACATCGTGCTGGGGGACCCGGACGAAAAGCCCCGGTACTCCTTCTTTGCCTGGGGCTCCATGATGTTCACGGCGGGCCTGGCAGCGGATATTTTGTTCTATTCGTTCTCCGAGTGGATCCTCTATGCCACGGACCCGCACATCGCGGAGCTGGGGCAGATGCAGGACTGGGCAGGGGTGTTCCCCATCTTCCACTGGAGCCTGATCCCCTGGGCCTTTTATCTGGTGCTGGCCGTGGCATTTGGATTTATGCTCCACGTGCGGAAGCAGTCCCGCCAGCGGTTTTCCGAGGCCTGCCGGCCTATTCTGGGAAAGCACACCGACGGGATCCTCGGGCGGATCATCGACCTGATCGCGGTCTTTGCGCTTTTGGCCGGCACCGCCACCACCTTCAGTCTGGCAACACCCCTGATGGCCAGTATCATCGGGGAACTGTTCCATATCGAAATCAATCGCACGGCGGTGACCATTGCCATTTTGGTGGTCACCTGCATCGTATACACCTATTCCCTGCTCCACGGGTTCAAGGGCATCAGCATTCTGGCCAAGGCCTGCATTTATATGTTCTTCGGATTGCTTGCCTATGTGCTGCTGTTTGGCGGCAAGGCCCAGTATATCATCGAGACGGGCTTTTCGTCTCTGGGGCGGATGGTGCAGAACTTCTTTGAGCTTTCCACCTTCTCCGACCCGGAGCGCACCACCTCCTTCCCCCAGAACTGGACCATCTACTACTGGGCCTATTGGATGGTTTGGTGTGTGGCGGCGCCGTTCTTCATCGGAAACATCTCCCGGGGCCGGACGGTGCGGCAGACCCTGCTGGGGGGCTATGTGTTCGGCGTAGGCTCCACCATTGTGAGCTTTATCATCCTGGGGAACTATTCCATGGGTCTGGAAGTCTCCGGCGCGGCGGAGTTCCTTGCCCAGTATCAGCAGACCGGAGACCTGTACGCGCTGATCGTCTCCATCATCAACACTCTGCCCTGCGCGCCGCTGGTTTTGGCGCTGGTGCTTGTGACCATGGTGGCCTTCTACGCCACCTCCTTTGATTCCATCGCCCTGACGGCCTCCTGCTACAGCTATCACCGGCTGGGGGAGGATGAGGCGCCCCACCGGCTGATCCAGCTGCTGTGGTGCATTCTGCTGATCCTGCTGCCCATTGCGCTGGTGTTTGCGGAGAACTCTATGTACTCTCTGCAATCGGTGTCCATCATTGCGGCGTTCCCCATTGGGTTCATCATGATCCTGATCGTTCTGAGCTTCCTGCGGGACGGCAAACACTGCATTCAGGAACGAAGCGCGGACAAGTGACAGCACAGCCGCCGGACTGCTCAGCGGTCCGGCGGTTTTTCCGTTTCCTATGTTGTTTCCTGCCGCTATTTGTGCTATAATGCACTTAATAGTTAGGGGGCGACATATTTATGGAGAAGACTCCATCAAACTCTTTGATTCGGGACCTGACCGAGGGCAGCGTCACAAAGCTCCTTCTGGTCTTTGCGTTCCCGATCCTGCTTTCCAATCTGCTTCAGACCTTCTATAACATGGTGGATATGGTGGTCATCGGGCAGTTTGTGGGCAGCGACGGACTCTCCGCCGTGTCCATTGGCGGGGATATGCTGCATTTTCTCACCTTTCTGGCCATGGGCATCTCCGGCGCCGGCCAGGTGATCCTCTCCCAGTACATCGGCGCCGGGAACCGGGACCGCATCAAGGGCACCATCGGCACTATGTTCACTATGACGCTGATCTGCGCCCTGGTCCTCATGGCCGTCTGTCTTGTCTTTATCGACACATTTCTTGCAGCCCTGAACACCCCGCCGGAGGCGTTTTCCTACGCCAAAGATTACAGCCTCACCTGCATCTGGGGGCTGATTTTCATCTATGGCTACAATCTGGTCAGCTCCATCCTCCGGGGCATGGGAGATTCCACGCGGCCGTTTCTGTTTATCGCCGTGGCCACGGTCACCAATCTGGTGCTGGACCTGGTGTTCGTGGCGGCGCTCCGGATGGGGCCTTTCGGGGCGGCGCTGGCCACGGTCATCGGTCAGGGGGTCAGCTTTATCTGGGCAATGATCTACCTCTACCGCCGCCGGGAGGCCTTTGGATTTGATTTCCGTCCCGAAAGCTTTAAGCCGGACCGGGAAGTGCTGCCCAAACTCGTCAAGCTGGGACTTCCCATGTGCCTCCAGTCGGCGGCCATCAACCTCTCCATGATGGTGGTGAGCTCTTTTGTCAATTCCTACGGTGTCATTGCCTCGGCGGTCACGGGCGTGGGGAACAAGCTGGGCTCCATCACCGCCGTGGTGACCAACGCCCTCTCCACCGCCGGCAGCTCCATGGTGGGGCAGAATATCGGCGCGGAGAAATACCACCGGGTGCCCAAGATCATTGGTGTGTCTCTGGTGATCGACCTGTCCTTCGCGGCGCTGCTCAGCTTTGTGACGGTGGCGTTCCCCCGGGCCATCTTCGGGCTGTTCAACTCCGACCCAGAGGTGCTGGACATGGCCATGACCTATATCCCCGTGGCAGTGCTTCTCTATGTGGGCTTTGCCCTCCGCTCCCCGTTCTTCGCGCTCATCAACGGCAGCGGCAACGCCAAGCTGAACCTGGTTGTGGGCCTCCTGGACGGGGTGGTATGCCGGATCGGTCTGGCCCTCCTGATGGGCCTGGCCCTGGATATGGGCATCATGGGCTTCTGGCTGGGCAACGCCTTTGCGGGATATATGCCGTTCCTCATCGGCGGGGTGTACTTCCTCACGGGGAAATGGAAGACCCGGAAACTGATCCGCTAAACTGTACAAAAGACCTCCGGACTGCTTTTGCAGTCCGGAGGTCTTTTCTTCTCGATTTTATTCGTCTATGGGCCCATACAGCGCCTCATATTTCGGCAATGCGTAGGCGATCACCCGCTTGGCCTGCCGGTAGAAGAACAGCATCCAGTCCCGGGAGCTTTCGTTGATACTCTCCTTATAGACGGCCCAGCCCACATAGTACCAGTTGTGGATGCCCATATAGGTGATAAAGTGCAGGCGCTCCAGCTCGGTGGCGGGCCGGCCGAAATAGGCCTCCAGAATGGCGTCGATGGCCGGGTCCTCCAGCTCGTAGCCCGCGATCACGCGGCCAAAGTCGTACGCCGGGTCATTGAAGCCCGCGAACTCCCAGTCGATGACCTCGAACTGGGTATCATTGAGCAGACAGTTGTCGCCGTTGATGTCGTTGTGGCACATGGTCTTGGGGATGCCGTCCCGCTCCGCGTAGGCCTGGAGCTTCCGCATGGCGGCCCACTCCTTTTCAAAGATGTGGAACAGGTTCCCCTTGAGCTTGGATGCCTCCTGCATGAGCTTCTCGCACTGCTCAATGGGGTCATAGCGAAAATCCTCCCAGTCGGGCATGGACACGCCCTCGTCATGGAACTTCCGGATCTTCCGGGCAAGCTCCTTCATGAACTCCAGATCGTGATAGTAGATATCCCCCAGGGGCTTGCAGTTCTCCACGAACTTGGATATCTTGATGCCGGTCTCGTCGATATACACATAGGTGTTGTCCACCCCGGCCTTGGCGGCCAGAAGCTGGGCACGGACCTCGTTTTTCCGGTAGATAAAGAAGGAGCTGCTCTCACCGGGATAGCGGAAGATATACTTGACGCCCTTTACCACAAAGGTAAACAGCACATTGGTAAGCCCCTTCTGGAGGATCACCACATTGGTGATGTCCGCCTCCCGGCAATGAAGCACCTGACAGATCTTCTCGTTGATCTTGCCGCTGACGCTCTCCAGGAACAGGCTGTCGATATTCTGAATCTCCTGGATGGAGTCGAACTCATGGACAAAGTCCGCCGAATACTCCCGGGCGTACATATCCAGGTCCTCCGCATGGCGGCTGACAAACTCCTCCCAGAACAGGCTCGTCACCCGGAAATCCTCGATCTCCGACTCCAGAAAGTTTACCAGCCGCCGGGAGAATTTCGGGTCCAGATAGGCATGGCCGTAGATACACAGCCCCGACGGCGCACCGCTGTAAACCTCCAAAATACGCCCGGAGGCATTCTTCCGCACCAAAAGCTCATTGTGGGCGTCGTCCTTGAATACCGTGGCGTGGAACGCATCATATTCGTAAGCGGAGAAGGGGTTCTCCTCAAAATAGTTGTCGCAGTTGCAGATATAGGTGCTGCCCAGGTGTGCCCGGGCAATGTAGAGGGAGTAGATATTGTTCTTCTTCAGGTCCGGGTTGATCTCCAGGGTCACACCCCACTTGTCCTCCAGGAAGAAGTACATCTCCTGCTTGTAGCCCACCACCACGGTCACGTCGGTGATGCCCGCCTCATGGAGCTGGCGGATCTGCCGCTCAATGAGGGTCTCGCCGTTTTTCACATAGAGGCCCTTGGGCATGGAATAGACGCTCTTAGCAGAGATGTCAGAACCGCCCGCCGCCAGGATTACGGCATTCTTCACCCGCAGGGGTTCAATCTCCAGCAGAGCCCTTTGCGTCACAGCGCCGCCGGAAAGGAAACCCTTTTCCTCCAGCTGTGCCGAAAGCTCCCGGACCTCCGCCTCAGAGCGAAAAACGTAATAGGGCATATTCTTCAGAACATAGGCCGGGATGTCCGAAAGCGGACCGCCCGCTTTCAGCAGGGTGCGGATCAATTCAAATTCTTTGTAGCCGGTCATTGGCGTTCCTCCTCAGCGGCCCGCTTTTGCATCAGCAAAAGGTGGCCCTCAAATATATCCAGATCCTCCTGATAGGTGATCTTAATATTGCTGCGGCTGCTCTTGGAAAAATAGAGGGTCTTTCCCAGGGCAAAATACAGCGATGTGGTGTGGGGCTCCAGGTCCTTCAGTATATCCCGCCGGATGGCCTCCTCATAGGCGCCGCAGACCTCGCCGAACCGGAACGCCCAGGGGGCCGCAAAGCCCATCAGGGTCTCCCGGAGGATGCTTTTCGAGGTGCAAAAATCGTCGTCCTTGATGCAAGTGCAAAGGTCCATCTCATTGGCCGCAATCGCGTTGCCGTGGAGCTCGCACACCCGGACGGCGTCCGCAATGATCTCATGGGTCACCATAGGCCCCACAGCGAACTGCAAAAGCACGATATCCATGGGGTCGAGCTCCCCCTTCAGGGCAAACAGGCCGTTTACCGCGGAATCCTGAAAAGTCTCTCCCCCGGGGGCATACCAGCGGACCTTGGTGATCCCATAGGTCTCCACGATCTCCCGCACCTGCGCCTCCATAGCAGGGGCACAGACAATCTCAATGGCGTCGATCTGTGGGTCCTCCTGAAAAATCTCCAGGGTATAGGCCATCACAGGCTTCCCCAGGACCTCGATAAATTGCTTGGGTACCGGCCCGCCGATGCGGGTGCCTGATCCGCCGGCCAAGATCACTGCGATATTCATTGTGTGTATCCTCCGTAGGTCACGTTAGGTGATAGGGGTATTTTATCATAAGTGCGGGGGCTTGTCTATGGAAATGGTAATGAAATTAGCACCCGCCACCCCCGGTATATTTCCCGCTTAGGCCTTGGGACATAGCGCCTCCAGCTGCTCCAGCAGGATCGGAAACATAGGATTCGTGTGTTTCTCGCTCCACAGCAGCGTCAGATACAGCTTTGCGTATTCGCTGGGCAGGCGCAGCACCTGAAGGTTCGGATCATCCAGCTTTTCCACCACGGATTTGGGCAGGATTGCCG
>CABSAB010000003.1 GCA_902475515.1 uncultured Eubacteriales bacterium
CAGATTCAGTGCGTCCGCATCCCGTACCTCATAAAAAAACCGTACGGAAAGATCACCGGAAGTATCCTGCCGGGCACCGCATCCAACCAAAGATACCAACTGTGCCGTCAGCAGGAGAAATATCCACAGTTTTTTCATGGCTCACCCTCCCATTTCAGCTGAGGGAACCGCACGGTAAACCGCGCGCCGCCCTGGGGACGGTTGCTGGCATCCACGCTGCCGCCAAACTTCTCGACGGTTTCCCGCACAATGGCCAGACCCAAGCCCGTGCCGCCGGCCTCCCGGGATCGGGCCTTATCCACCCGGTAAAACCGTTCAAAAATATGGCTCAGTTCCTCCTCTGGAATACCGATGCCGTTATCCTCTACGATGAGCACAGCGGTATCCCGCTGGGTATAAGCGATCAGGCGCACCTCGCCGCCCTCCTGGCTGTACTTAATCCCGTTCTCCGCCAGATTCAGCACCACCTGGAAGATATCATCCTCCCGGGCCATAATACAACAATTGTCCTCGGCGCTGGCCTCGATCGCCGCACCGATCTGCGCAGCAAAGGGTGAAAGCATACGCACCGCTTTGTTGCAGCATTCCCCCAGATCCACAACTTCGTCTTCCTGCTGGGTAAACTGCTTGCTGTCCAGCGCCGTCAGGCTGAGCAGCTTGGAGGTCATGCGGGTCAGCCGGTCCGACTCGCTGGAAATATCCTGAACAAACTCCCGAATGGTCTCCTGATCCAAATCATTCTGAATGATGGAATCTGACATCAGCCGAATGGCCGCCAGGGGCGTACGGAGCTCATGAGAAGCATCCGAAACAAACTGCCGGCGGCTCTCCTCTGTTTCCTGGAGGCGGTCTGTCAGTGCGTTAAACTCACTGGCAAGCACCGCATATTCATCATTTCCCTTGATCTCCACCCGGTGACTATAGTTTCCCGCCCGGACCTCCTGGATGGACTGGTGCAACCGTCCGCTCTTTTTTGTAATGACGATACCGGTAACTACACTGAGGATCAAGCTGACCACAACAGTCACCGCCGCCATCTGCATAGCATTTTGCTGAATGCGCTGGATCAGCATGGCCTGCTCCCGGTCCACCTCCGCCACATAAACGCAGCCGGTGATCACATTACCCACCATAATGGGAATGGCGCCATAGCTCTCAAAGCCGTCTGCGGAATAGACACAGCGAAACGCATCGTTCCCACGCAGGGCCGAAAGGACCTCCGGATACAGCGCACACCGCTCTGTGGGCGTTGCTCCGGTATTGGTGCTATATAACACGGTACCCTCGGCGTCGGTCACAACAATCTGTCCCACATCCGATGTCCCCAGCACCGAGATCACTTCCTCGGCCCCTTCGCCCGTCAGGACCAGATTGGTGTTCAACGATGAGGCAATGGTCTCCGCCTTCCCCAAGATCAGGGACTGCTTATAGGTAAAGATCATATCCTCCGTGGTCTTGATCGGAGAGATCGCCTGGAGTGCCAGCAGAATGATGGTCAAAAGCAGGATCAGAAGTACAATCCGCAGCAGCAGGCTGTCCCAAAAGCTGCGGATAAAGCTCTTAGCCCTTAAAATAATAGCCAACGCCCCATTTCGTCATGATATACTCCGGCTGAGCCGGCACGTTCTCCAGCTTTTCCCGGAGTCGGCGCACATGAACATCCACAGAACGGATCTCTCCCTGATATTCGTATCCCCAGATGAGATTCAGTAAATTCTCCCGGGAGTATACATGCCCCGGGTTCCGCATCAGAAGCTCCATCAGATCAAACTCCCGGGCTGTGAGTTCCACAGGCATGCCATTCTTATAGGCATTGCGTTCATCGGAATCCAGCGTAATATCTCCACAGGTGATGCGGTTCGTATTCTCCCTGGGTTCCGGGGCGGCACTGCGGCGAAGCAGCGCCCGTATCCTGGCCTTGAGCTCCAGTATATTAAACGGCTTGGTCAAATAGTCATCCGTCCCCTGCTCAAACCCAATAAGCTTGTCCATATCCTCGCCCTTGGCCGTGAGCATGATAATGGGAACATTGGAAAATTCCCGAATCTGCATACAGGCATCCAACCCCGAAAGCTTCGGCATCATAATATCCAGAATGATCAGGTCAAAGCCACCGGTCTTGGCAAGCTCTACCGCCTCTTCTCCGTCGTATGCCACGGATACTTCAAATCCATCGTTCTCCAAATTAAATTTGATCCCTTTGACGAGCAGCTTTTCGTCATCCACCACAAGAATTTTCATTGCATTACCTCACTTCCACATACTCTGCGATCTTTGCAAATGTCTTCTCGCCAATTCCCTTGACATTCATCAGTTCTTCAGCAAATTGAAATCCACCGTGTTCTTCCCGATAATCTATAATCCGTCCGGCCAACACTTCGCCGATCCCGGGCAGGGTTTGCAGTTCCTCCGCATTGGCGGCATTCAGATCAATCCGTCCGGAATCTGCTTCCTCCGCCGGTATCTCCTCCACAGCCGATTGGACCTGCACTGAAGGCTCGGACGTCTTTACCGGTTTTGCTTCTTCTGCTGCTTTAGTGACCTCCGGCGACCGGAATGGCGCTAGGTTCTCAGCCGTAGATGGCTCCATTTGCGACGCCGTAACCCGGTTCTCCGTCTCCACCAAAATCACATCGTGATAAAGCGCTCCCCGCAAAAACCATGTAAGCGCCGCACCCAGGGCCAAGCCTGTGATCAGAAATAATAAATATTTCATTCTTTGCCCGTTCACAGGATCCTCGCCTTTCTTTTTCTGATAAAATGTGCTATGATATAGTCATAGTTACTGTTATTGTACCACAATCCGCTGGCTTTTGAAATGCCAAATATCAGTTTTTTCCGGTTTTTCCGCAGCAATGGCCCACTTTCTGTTCGGGCTGTTTCCCAGTACATCAGGCAGGAGGTATTTTATGGTGTATTCTGACTGGCAAACGCTCCAAGCAAGCTGTCTACAATGCCAGCAGTGCGATTTATACAGGACTCGGCGCAACGTTGTATTCGGGGTAGGACCCCAGGATGCCGATGTACTGTTTATCGGCGAGGGCCCCGGCGAGCAGGAGGACCGCACCGGCGTCCCCTTTGTGGGCCGTGCCGGACAGTTTCTGGACCAGATGCTCTGCATCATCGGCCTGAGCCGCCGGAATTGCTACATTGGGAATATTGTCAAATGCAGGCCGCCCAATAACCGGGATCCACAAGAGACTGAACAAGCCGCCTGCAGCGGTTGGCTCACCGCACAGATCGAACTGATGCAGCCCAAGATCATCGTGTGTCTGGGCCGCATTGCCGCCATGAAATATATTGACCCAAATTTTCGTATCACCCGGGAACATGGAAAGTGGTTTGAACGGGATGACAGACAGTTGATGGCCATGTATCACCCCTCCGCCCTGCTGCGTGATCCTTCCAAGCGTCCGGAGACTTTCCGGGATTTGAAATCCCTGCAGGCCATGGTCAAGACGGTTTGTCCTGATTTTCCCTTTGAAGCGTAAAACATCCCCGCAGAACACCAAGTTTGTGCTCTGCGGGGATACTTTTTTTGGGGCCGAAACCGCTTGTGCTGCAAATCACTCCACTGGCAGCGGCGGTTTCAAATAATCCGGCACGATCACCTCCGGCAGTGACGCCGCTTGATAGCTCTGATAGCCAAACAGCTGCAATTCTTCATTGCCCAAAAGGAAGAACTCTGCATTCTGGTCCTGCGGCGAAACCGATGGGTCCACATAGTACGATGCGCCATCCAGCTGCACAAGGCACCAATCATGCATTTCGCCGTTCTTCTGTCCTGAGATCAATTCCCCCTGCATCCCGCAGGCGTTAAGCAGGCTGAGATACGCCTGAGCAAAGCCATAGCTGGTGGCGCACCCCTCTATCAACGCTCCATAGGGGCTGTCCAAAGCAGGAATATCCGTTTCTCCATTCTCCAGCACCTGGGCATCCCGGCCCAGCCGTTTATATAGGCGCTTGGCACTGACCATATCCGAATTGGCGCTCCCGTAAATGCGCGAAAGATCCGACACCTGCTGCTGCAGCTCCGCCTGCCATTCCAGCAGCTGTTCCCTGTCCGTGCGGTAGGAGAATTTTATCTCCAATATCCGCTGGGTCCCACTGTCCGGATACATCTCCACAGAGGTCTCCGGCAGCTCCAAGGCGAACTCCGGATGGTCCCGATAGACCTCTGCCGATGCATCGGAAATATCCAGATATTCGTAGTCCCCTACCCGCAGCAACAGCTGCGGCTCATAGGTCTCCATGGCCTCTTGCAGCTTTTCCCGCGCTGCATCCATATCCGTGACATAGACGATGGAGGCGATCTCCTCGGCACTCCGGCGGAAAGTGATGTTTAAATGGATCTCATAATAGCTGACGATCCTGGAATAGTCATAGGTCACATGCTCCACCGCAAAAACACCCAGCGGCGAAAGCTGCGCCACCTCATGGACCGCCTGGCTGAGATCCTCATCCAGATCGCCTGTATAGCCCTCAGTCCGGATCACGCCATCTTTTATGCCGTCTTCCACCAGACTGATTATGGCATTTTTCAGCCCGCCGTAGCTGCCCACCGTCATCGTCTCATCCGGCGATTCCTGATAATCCTCCTGATGGGGCTCCACGACCACATAGGACCGCTGCCGCAATATCCCGCAGCCGCCCAGCAGCAGCATGCACATCGCACACAACAGCAGCCGTTTCATAGAAGCCCCTCCTTTCGGTACACAGGATTCAGCGTCTCCGGATCACATATCCAGCGTCAGCTGCTTTTCCTCAGAATCCTCATCCTTCAAAATGGCACCTGCCGCAGGCAAGGATTTGCTCCGGTAGCGCGAAATATTTTGTACAGGCGTCTCTGAGAGCAGCTTCATTTCCTGGAGCAGCGCCTTTTTCCGGAGGCTCAGCGCTCCGACGCCAATGGTGGTTCTGGTGGTTTTCACCGTCAGCAGGGCCGTGTTCACCACCAGCGCCCGGCCATCGGTGGAGTAGAGGACAACATCCCCTTCTTCCTGCATGCAAAGCACACCCATCAATGGCGATTTATCGCTGTATGCGCCTGTCAGACGGCGGCGGTTTGACTTGGTATTATAGGTACTCAGAGCCACCTTGGCCACCTTACCATTCTCAAAGGCAAATAGCATAAACCCGCTGTAGTCTCCCGGCATACAGACCTTGACCACGCTCTCCCCTTCCTCGAAGCCCAGCTTGGAGGGCAGATAATCGCCCAGGACGCTGGCCTTGCTGTCGTCAAATTCCGAAAGGATTGCCTTATAAACCTGGAATTTATCTGTAAACACCAGGATCTCCGCCCGGTTGGTGGTCTCCACGGCGGCAACCAGACGGTCGCCCTCCTTAAGCTTTTGTTCGCCGCTCATGCGGAGGCTCTGGGGGGTGATCTTCTTAAGATATCCGTCACCGGTCACAAACATCGTGACGGGATAGTCGGGAATCTCCTCTTGCTCCTCAGGCTCCTCGATCTCCGCATCATAGATAATGGCAGTCTTGCGGTCCTTGCCATATTTCTTGACAACTGCCTCCAGCTCTTTGACGATGATGGACTTGATCTTCCGCTGGGAGTTCACCGTATCCTCCAGCTCCCGAATCTCCTCCTCCAGATCGGATGTCTCTTTGGTGCGCTTGAGAATATACTCCCGGTTGATGTTCCGCAGCCGGATCTCCGCAATATACTCTGCCTGAACCTGGTCGATGCCGAAACCGATCATCAGGTTCGGCACTACTTCCTCTTCCAGCTCCGTCTCCCGGATAATCTTTATGGCCTTGTCGATATCCAGCAGGATCTTCTTGAGGCCCTGCAGCAGATGCAGCTTTTCTTTTTTCTTAGAAAGGTCAAAGTACACCCGGCGGCGCACGCACTCCGTCCGCCAGGCCGTCCACTCCTCCAGAATTTCCCCGACACCCATGACCTTAGGGAAACCACCGATGAGAATATTAAAGTTGCAGGCGAAACTGTCCTGAAGGGTCGTCATGCGCATAAGCTTATTCATCAACTTCTCCGGATCCGCTCCGCGCTTGAGGTCAATGGTCAGCTTCAAACCGGAAAGGTCCGTCTCGTCCCGCATATCGTTGATCTCGCGGATCTTTCCAGCCTTGATAAGCTCCGCCACCTTGTCAATGATGGCTTCCGTGGTGGTGGTATAGGGGATCTCGTAGATTTCCACCAGATTACCCTCTTTGATATACCGCCACTTTCCCCGGACCCGGAAGCTGCCCCGGCCCGTCTCATAAACGGCCCGCATCTCATCATCCCGATAGAGCAGTTCACCGCCCGAGGGAAAGTCCGGCGCCAGCAGGTATTCCATAATGTCGCAGTCCGGGTTCTTGATCCTGGCAATGGCGGCGTTGCAGACCTCCCGGAGATTGAATCCGCAGATGTTGCTGGCCATACCTACGGCAATACCGTTATTGGCCGAAACCAGCACATTGGGGAACGTGGTGGGCAGCAGTGACGGCTCTTTCATGGTGCTGTCATAGTTGTCCACAAAATCCACAGTGTCATTGTCAATATCCCGGAACAGTTCCTGGCAGAAGCTGTCAAGCTTGGCCTCGGTATACCGGGACGCCGCATAGGCCATATCCCGTGAAAAGGCCTTGCCGAAGTTGCCCTTAGAATCCACAAAGGGGTGCAGCAGTGCCTCATAGCCCCGGCTAAGACGCACCATAGTCTCATAGATTGCCGCGTCGCCGTGGGGGTTGAGACGCATGGTCTGGCCCACAATGTTGGCAGATTTGACAGCGTCCGTCCGCCATTGATCAGTCCCATCTTATACATGGTGTACAGCAGCTTCCGGTGGGAGGGCTTAAAGCCGTCGATCTCCGGAATCGCCCGGGACATGATCACACTCATGGCATAGGGCATGAAGTTGATCTCCAGGGTCTCGGTAATGGGCTGCTCCACCACCTCGGCATGAAGCCCCATGACATTGGGGTTGTCTTTATGCTTATCGGTTACAGTGGCTTTTTTCTTTGCCATTGATGATCCATCCTTTTTACGAAATATCGGCCAGTTCTAGGAACTTATAGCCGTTATCGGCAATGTGGTCTTTGCGGCCCTGGAGATTGTCGCCCTCCAGCAGTTCAAACATCCGTGCCGTGGCCTCGGCATCCTCGGGCATCACCTTGATGAGCCGCCGGGTGGCTGGGTTCATGGTGGTGAGCCACATCATCTCCGGGTCGTTCTCACCCAGTCCCTTGGAACGCTGGATCGATACCTTTTTGCCGGAGCCGATCTCTGCCACAATGTCATCCTTTTCCTTATTAGAGTAGGCAAACCAGGTCTTATCCTTACAGGTAATCTCAAACAAGGGGGATTCCGCAATGTACACATACCCCTCCTGGATCAGCGTCGGCACCAGCCGGTAGAGCATGGTCAGCACCAGGGTGCGGATCTGGAACCCGTCCACGTCAGCGTCCGTGCAGATGATCACCTTGTTCCAACGAAGCGCATCCAGATCAAAGGATGCCAGGTCTCTGGCCTTTTTCCCGCCGGTAAGCTCCACACCGCATCCAATGACCTTCAGCAGGTCCGTGATGATATCGCTCTTGAATATCCTGGCATAGTCAGCCTTCAGACAGTTGAGGATCTTACCGCGGATGGGCATGATGCCCTGGAACTCCGCATCCCGGCTAAGCTTAACACTGCCAAGTGCCGAGTCACCCTCCACAATATACAGTTCCCGCTGGGAGGCGTCCTTACTGCGGCAGTCTACAAACTTCTGCACCCGGTTGGAGATATCCATGCTGCCGGTGAGTTTCTTCTTGATGTTCAGCCGGGCCTTTTCCGCAGTTTCCCGGGATCGCTTATTCACCAGCACCTGGTCAACGATCCGGTCTGCTTCCTGCTTGTTTTCGATAAAATAGATTTGGAGACGGGACTTGAAAAACTCCGTCATAGCCTCCTGGATAAACTTGTTGGTAATGGCCTTCTTAGTCTGGTTTTCATAGCTGGTTTGGGTGGAAAAGCAATTGGTCACCAGCACCAGGCAGTCAGCCACATCCTGGAAGGTGATTTTACTCTCATTTTTGCTGTACTTGCCATTTTGCTTAATATAGCTGTCCAGCGCCGATACAAACGCTGCCTTCGCCGCCTTTTCCGGCGCGCCGCCGTGCTCCAGCCAGGAGGAATTGTGATAATATTCGATCTGGTTGACTGTGTTGGAAAAACAGAGTGCTGCGGTGATCTTCACCTTATATTCGGGCTTGTCCTCCCGGTCCCGGCCCTTCCTTTCCGCCTCCCAGTACTGGGGCATGGTCATGGCATTCTGGTCGGTGAGCTCCGTCACATAGTCCAGAATACCGTTTTCGTAGCGAAATTCCTGTTCCTCAAATTTTCCATTTTCCTGCTCGTTCCGCAGACGGAAGGTAATGCCTGCATTGACCACCGCCTGCCGCTTGAGAACGTCCGTAAAATACTCCAGCGGCACATTCGTATCGGTAAACACCGCCAGATCCGGCTTCCATCGGAAGCAGGACCCTGTTTGTTTCCGGTCTGCCGGCTCCGATTGCAGGCCACCGATGTTTTCGCCCTTTTCAAAGTGCAGGGTATATTTCTTTCCGTCCCGGCGAATGGTGGCGTCAAAATACTCCGATGTATACTGGGTAGCACAGGCACCAAGGCCATTGAGGCCCAATGAGAATTCATAACTCTCGCCCTCATTATTGGCATATTTTCCGCCTGCGTATAGCTCACAGAACACCAATTCCCAGTTATACCGCTGCTCGCCCTCGTTCCAATCCACAGGGCAGCCCCGGCCAAAGTCCTCCACCTGCACGGACCCATCCCGGTATCTTGTGACAATGATCTGACTGCCGTGGCCCTCTCTGGCCTCGTCGATCGCATTGGATAATATTTCAAATACCGCGTGCTCGCAGCCCTCCAGGCCGTCAGAGCCAAAAATAACCGCGGGGCGCGATCTGACACGCTCCGCCCCTTTCAGGGAAGTGATACTTTCGTTGCCGTAGTTTTCCTGTTTCTTCATCCGGTTCCCTCACATCATATTGATTTTTTGACGCATGTACCCAATATATCTTGTATTATAGCCCAGGAAAAAGAGAAAGTCAACCAAGGGAAATCCTTCCACAAGGGCTTCCGCTACAGACAAAATGCGGAGCAGCCGTCGCTGCCCCGCATTCTTCGCATCTGCCCGCTTGACTAGTCGCACCAGATACCCTTGACCGTCTCTAAGTAATACCCTTTGAAATCGACAGGTTATCCTGATTCTCAAGATTTCGCACCAATTTCCACAGTTTCAGCATTCCTGTTTCTCTGCTTCTTTTGGACATTCATTGGCCTTTGAATGCCGGCATCACTTTTCCTCGGTCCAAACACAGTATATGCAGCTTTTCGCACGTTATTCGAAAAACGAAAAACATTTATTGACAAACTGCGGAGAGATTGATTGCTTTTTCGCGGATTATGTGCTAGAATGTACAGATAGTGCAATACTATTTTCAGATTTTAACACGGAGGTGACGGAATGGAACGATCGCACCATGATGACGATTATTTATTCCATGATTTCTCCACGGGAGAAACCAATGAACCCCTTCCGGATATTTTTCAATCCATCTTTTCTCAGGCAGAGAACCCTACCAGTGACTATGGCTTCAACGACTACGACACCGAGCCTTACGTCGGCAGTGATGATTTTGAGGACATCAACCCCTTTGTTCGGGAGGATGAATATCCGGAGCCTGACTACGACGACGCAGCGCCTGGCTACGGTGGCCAGGACGGCGACAATATTTATAACGATTCCGGAGAATTCCGTACCTACGACGGGAATCATGAGTACCGGAGCTTCGACGCATCTCTGCCGGAGGCCTCACCGGAAGGCTGGTATCATTACTCCGACGAGGACCGGGAACTTGACAGCTACAATGGAGAATACGACGAAGAATATCCCCAGCGGCCCGCAGGGCTGCGGCATCAAAAGCTGTGGGTCTTTGCCCACGCAGTGCTGGCGATCTTAACGGTATTCAGCCTTGTCTATATGATCGCTCTGTACTCGAATATCGGCTTTGTCAAACGGCTGCGCACCATGTATATCCAAACCGCCATGGAAACCCTGAACCATAAATGGATGGCTACTGCCATCATCCCCGGAGATATCATCGACGAGGTCATGCTGCAGAAATATCAGTCCGGCCAACAGCAGCAGGGGGTTACAACAGACTGGGGCACAGTAGTGGTCAATCCCCTGCCCAGCTTTGCCGCCGAGACAACTGAAGCTCCAGCTCCAACCGAGGTTCATGTGTCTGCTGTGGAGGAAACACCCGCCCCCGTCAATACAGACGAGGAGACCTTTTTCGGGCTGTTTCATGAGTTGGACACCGATTCTATGCACAGCTATCTCGATCAGCATCCGGAGGCTTTGGATGAGGGCTGGGCCAATATTGATATCAACGAAAGCGGACTGGACGACGAAGGCACTTCCATCCGGACGATCCACGGAGATCAGGTTCTGGCCGTCAACGCCAAAGAGGGTATTCTCCTGGTCCGGGTAGGATTTCAGCCAAATACCCGCGGCATCTTGGCCATCTGCAAAAACACCGGCCAGTTATCCCTGTGCCCTGCCAGCACCTTAGGCACCATCGGCCAGACCGCTGGACGCATCTGTGATGCCAACAACGGCATCCTGGCCATTAACGGCAGCGCGTTTATGGATGAAGCCGGCGGCGGAAACGGCGGCCAGCTTTCGGGCCTGATGGTCTGCAGCGGCGAGGCGCAGGGCATACCCCTGGGCGGCGTCTGTAAGCGGCTGGAGCTGCGGGATGACAACCGTATGTATATCGTGGACTCCTACGACGCTGTGGGCGAAGGCACACGGGACGCTTCGGAGTTTGAGCCGGCTGTCATTGTAGACGGCGAAGTGGTCCTGGGAACCGGTTGGGACGGCGTCAACCCCCGGGCGGTGTTAGGCCAGACCGACCGGCTGGAGACTATCATGGTCATAGCAGAGGGCCGCTACACCGACAGTCCCGGCTGCAGTGTGGAAGAAATTGCGGTGACCATGCAGAAGTATGGTTGTGTGCAGGCTCTGAACCTGGACGGCGGCACCAGCGCCATTATGTATTACAAGGGTGAATATGTGACCCGCTGTTCCAACCCCGACCTTCCCGGCGGACGAACTCTTCCCTCTGCTTGGGTATACCGCTACAAAAGCTGATAAAAAACCCGGTGACCGGTTTGGTCATCGGGTTTTTCCATGTTTTATTCCTCGCTTCCCTCCAGGAAGTATGTGGCCTCCATATCCGCCACAGACAGCGCAAATGCCAGAGGAAATTTCTCCAGGGCCTTTCCGACACTGTTTTTGTCCTCATTTCCCGAAAATCCCATATGGAACCGGATGGCAAAGGCCTCTTCCCGGCTCAACCGCATAAAACCGGAAATGATGTACACGGATTTTTCGCCATGGCCATAGGGCAGCGGGTCGTCAAAGGTAAAATAGGGCACCCGCTGCCACACACCATTTTCGTCCTTTACATTCCGCATACTGGTCTGATAGCACCCGATCTTGCACACGTCATGGAGAAGCGCCACCAGGGCAATGGTCTCATCAGAATAGTGCATCCCATAGACCTTCTGGACCCGCTCACGCTCCAAATAAGCCTTGAGGCAGCGGTATACATTCACGCTGTGCTCCGCCAGCCCTCCAGCATAGGCGCCGTGATAGCGGGTACTGGCAGGGGCCGTGAAAAAATCCGAGGCGCTCCCGGTCAAATACTCTAAAAATTTATCAGCGCCCTCCCGCTTGATATGTTCCTGATATATCTCCACAAAGGTATCCTGAATGCTCATAAAAACGCTCCATTTCAACAAAAACTACGGGTATCATAGCATTTTCCCACCAGCTTTGCAATCACAATATCCATGCGATTGCAAAAAGCAGCGCCAAATGGGCCGGATAGAAACAGTAAAACAGCCATTTCGCTCCCCTGCCCCGCTTTCCGGAATGTGCAGTCAAAAGCAGCACGCCAAGCAATCCCCCAAGCCAGTAGAGCAGATAAATACGGCCCGCGCCGCTGAGCCAGACCAGCCGCTGTCCATCCCAACCGTGCCACAGGAGCTGAAATACGCTGACCCAAGCTGCCAAAAAACCGAGCTGTCCCACACCCTGGGGCAAATAGTAAAGCCCGAGAATCAACCCCACACCCCAGGCATTATAATCTGTATGGAGCAGCCAGCCAAGCAAGATAGCAATTATAGCCGGGCAAAGCCCTGCCACGATCCGGTTGGTCCCCAGTTTCTCCAGGAATCTCCCGGCATAGACGGCAGCGGCTGCCAGGAACATGGTGAACAGCACATTATGGCAGCCCAGCTGCAGCCCCGTTTGGTACGCGCTATAAAAGCACAGTTGAAACGGGATCTCCGAAAGCACGCCAAACAGCAGCAGCCGCAAACAATACTTCCCTAAATCAGAGGTCTTCCGGCATCCCTCAGCAGTGAACCACGCAAACATCGGGAACGCCGCCCGGCCAAGGATCAGCATGGTGCTCCGTATCACAAGTTCATGCTCCATTCCAACAAAAGGGGCCAGACTTCCCACTGGAAGTACGACCTTAACCACATGATCCATCAGCATGAAGATCAGCGCAATCATTTTCAGGGTAAATTGCGTCACCAAATTTCCTCCTCGTGAAAACCGCAAAAGGTGGGCGAACTGAGGTTCGCCCACCTTTTTTGTATTATTCCGCTGCCTTCTTTGCGGCCTCAATGATCTCCTGTTGGGTGCTCATAGGTGCCTCCTCGTAGCGGACAAAGCTAAAGGTAAAGCTGCCCCGGCCCTGGGTCATGGAACGGAGGTCGATGGCATAGCTCATCATCTCCGCCATGGGGACCTCTGCCTCTACCACTTGGTTGCCCTCGCTGTCGGGGGTCATGCCAAGCACACGGCCGCGGCGCTTATTGAGATCGCCCATAATATCGCCCATGATGGCATCGGGGATGGTCACCGCCAGCGCTCCGATGGGCTCCAGGATCACAGGTCCGGCCTGGGGGATACCCTCTTTATATGCCAGGGATGCCGCCGTTTTAAAGGCCATTTCCGAAGAATCCACGGGATGGTAGGAACCATCCAGCAGCGTCGCCTTCACGAATACCATGGGATAGCCTGCCAGCACGCCCTTTTCACAGGATTCCCGCAAGCCCTTTTCCACTGCGGGGAAGAAGTTCTTCGGCACAGCGCCGCCTACGACCTTCTCTTCAAAGGTCAGCTCCTCGGTCTCACCGGGGGAGAACTCGATCACAACATCGCCAAACTGGCCATGTCCGCCAGACTGCTTCTTGTGGCGGCCCCGAACATTGGACGTCTTGCGAATGGTCTCGCGGTATGCAACCTTGGGCTCTTTCAGTTCACTGTCCACGCCGAATTTGCTCTTGAGCTTAGAGCAAAGCACATCCAGATGGATGTCACCGGCACCGGTGAGCACCATCTCCTTGGTCTCGGCGTTATTCACAAGGGTGAACGACAGATCCTCTTCTGCCAGCCGGGCAAGACCGGAGGCGATCTTCTCCTCCTGCCCCTTGACCTTGGCAAAGATGGCTCTGGAGTGGCAGGGCTCCGGGTACTCCACGCTTTTCAGCGTCAATGGGCGGGCGGGCACACACAAGGTGTCGCCGGTCTTGACGGAGGTGAGCTTGGAGACCATGCCGATATCACCGCAGCAAAGCTGCTTGACTTCGGTGGTTTTCTTGCCTTTGACAGTATAGATATGGCCCAGCTTTTCCATGTCGCCGGTCCGCGAATTTTCCAGGCTCAGGTCCGGCGTTACATTGCCGGAGATCACTTTAAAATAGGACTGCTTGCCGTACTGATCGGAAACTGTCTTAAAGATGAACAGCACCGGCGTTTCCTCGGGTGCGCAATTGATCTTTACAGCCTCGCCGTTCTCATTGACCGCATCCTGGGGATAGCCCTCACTGGGGTTGGGGGCAAAGTCCACCAGAGCATTGATCAGGCCCTCTGTGCCGAGGCCCGTCATGGCGCTTCCGCAGAGCACGGGAACCAAGCTCAGGTCCTTAACGCCCTGGCTGATTCCAGCAATGATCTCCGCCAGAGTGAAGGGCTCACCCGCAAAATACTTCTCCATATTTTCCTCAGAGGTCTCCGCAACGGCCTCGCAAAGGAAATCATAATATTCATCAACCGTGTCCTTCAGGTTATCGGGCACATCAATATTCTGTGTCTTACCCTTGCCGGACAGGAATGCATTCTTATGGATAATGTCAATGATGCCCACAGTCTTGTTGTCCTCAACAATGGGGATCATAATGGGCGCCAGCGTCTTGCCGAACTTTTCCCGGAGCTGCTCAAAGGTCGCAAAGAAATCCGCATGCTCCTCATCCAGCTTGGAGACATAAACAAACTTCGGCAGCTTGCGTTCGTACAGATACTTCCAGGACTTTTCCGTGCCGACGCCGATGCCGTTTTTCGCGGAGACCACGATGACACCAGCATCCACTACCCGCACGGATTGCATGACTTCGCCAGCGAAGTCAAAATAGCCGGGGTTATCCAGAATATTCAGCTTGGAACGTCCAAATTCAATGGGGATAATCGAAGTAGAAATGGAATATTTACGCTTAATCTCCTCAGGGTCGAAGTCGCTGGTGGTGGTGCCGTCGGCAGATTTGCCCAGGCGCTCGGTCCCCTTGGTGTAATACAGCATGCTCTCGGCCAGTGCAGTCTTTCCGTCACCGCCGTGTCCAATAAAGCATACATTCCTGATGTCTTGAGCGGTATAGCTCATAATGATTTACCCCTTTCCGACCCGTATTGCCGCCGCATAAGTATTTGCAGAGCAGTGGATCCGGCTTTACAGCCATTGGGCACATTATACATGATGACACAAGTTTTTGCAATTGTAACGCTTTTATTTTGTGCATTTTGACTATTGAATTCTCATGTCTTTTTTCGTCGGTACACAGAATGGCACTTTCGTGTCTGCGCATGGCCGCAAATTTTCCTATGCTTGTGTCCAAAAAATACCGCATGCACCAAAACGATACATGCGGCGCTTTCTACTTATTCGTTGGGCTGCTGATAAAACCTGCCAAGCAGGTGCTCTGTACGGACCGCGTTAATAAAAGCGCCCGGGTCCTCACGCTTAACCGCCCGGATCACCTGTTTGCTTTCTGCACTGGAGACCACGGAATAGACCATATTCCGCTGCTGGTGTTCAAAGGCGCCCTCGCCCGTGAGCACCGTCGCTCCATGGTGAGAGATCTCCGAGATCGCCCGGCATACCCGACGGGGATGATCCGTCACAACAAACAGGGTCTGCTGCTGATATTTCTTATAGAGAATATGCAGCACCTGGGTGGAGACATACTGAAATATAATGGAGTACAGCGCCTTATCCCAGCCAAAGAGCAGCCCCGCTACCACCAGGACCAAAACATTGAACCCAAGCACCATATTCCAGGCATCCACACCCCGCCGCTCGGATAAGAAAATTGCAATAAAGTCCGTCCCGCCGGAGGTTGCGTTCACCAGCAGGCACAGGCCAATGGAAAGCCCTGTGATCATGCCGCCAAAAACACTGATCAGCAGCACATCATATGTGATCACATGCTCCGGGATCAGGTCGGTAAAAATGGCCGTTAATAAGATCGTCAGGCAGGAATACAGCGTGAATTTCTTTCCGATATAACGGAAGCCAATATACACCGGCACTGCGTTCAGCAGCAGATTCACCGCCGTATAGGGAAGTATCAGGCCAAACATCTGCTCCGCCGTTCGCTGGAGCAAAATGGTCAGGCCGGTCACTCCGCCCGGAAACAGGTCACCTGTCCGCACAAAGGTCTTAATATTCGCCGCCATGATCAGCGAGGCAATGCAAAGCAGCAGGATGCGCCAGGCATCCTCTTTCCATCTGAATTTCATACGCTACCTCTTCCCTGCCCGGCTGGCTCCGCGCCTCAGCGCACCGCAAATCTGGCCCAGAGCTCCACGCCAATAAACAGGAGCAATTGGATCAGCAGCAGCCGTGCGCCGCCAAGGACCGGTTCTCCGGCAGATATCGCACTGACCGTGAGGACCAGCATCAGCACAGAGAGCACCACCGAAAGCAATGTCAGCAGCAGCCCCATCCGGTATATTCTCCGGCCTCCGGTCACCAACCGGCTGTAAGGCGCGATCCCGTCCTTCATCACATAACCGCAGGTGACCCCATGGGCCAGAATCCCGGGCTGGGACAGACTGAGACGGGTCTCCCATTTCGGACAGGTCACCGCCGCCACAGGCACCTGAAACCACTTCCGCAAAAAAGACGGGTTGATACAGAAGTTTCGAGTGGCCATCAAGGTCGCCAGACTGCGTTCTCTGGTCAGCCGGTCAAATCCGGCCACAGCGCCGGAACGTACCCGGTAGCGGATGGC
>CABSAB010000004.1 GCA_902475515.1 uncultured Eubacteriales bacterium
AAGAAAGCTATGAGAAGGCCCTGGAGGCGCTGCTGGGCGACAGCCAGATCATGGGGATGCTGGTGCGCTGCGGCATTCTGGAGGAGGACGGGCACAAGCATGTGTCCTATACCCAAAACGACCTGTTCTATGAAATATCCATCCAGCTGTCCTGAGGACCCTGGGAAAGAGGGGAAACGTGTGATCTATACCATAGCCATTGTCCTGCTGGTGGCCCTGGACCAGCTGGTGAAGTACGGCGTCAAGACCGCCATCCCCCTGGGGGGCCAGGTGGATTTTATTCCCCATGTGCTGGGGCTGACGCACCTACGGAACACCGGTGCGGCCTTTTCCATGCTGGATGGAGGCGGCGCCCGGTGGTTTTTTGTGATTCTCACCGCGGTGGTGGTGCTGGTGCTGCTGTATCTGCTGTATGCCAAGAAGATCACCCATCCCCTGGGCTGCTGGACGCTGACGCTGATTGTGGCCGGTGCTCTGGGCAATCTCATTGACCGGGTGCTCTATGGAAACGTGGTGGACATGTTCGAGACGCTGTTTATGCATTTTCCCATTTTCAATGTGGCGGATATTTTCGTAGTGGTGGGCGGCATCGGATTTTGCGTCTATTACGGCTTCCTGCACGACAAGTGGCAGGCGAAACATAACAAAGAAGGAGCGGAGGAACCCCATGAGGATTCTCTGTGAGGTAGAAGGCGTCCGGCTGGACGCCTTTTTGTCGGACAGCGAGACGGGGCTTACCCGCAGTGCCGCCCAAAAGCTTCTGGAAAGCGGCGCTGTGTTGGTGAATGGCAGCCCGGTGAAGAAGAACTATAAGACCCGCCTGGGGGACACTGTCGACGTGACCATCCCTGAGCCTGAGCCGCTGGAGCTCCTGCCGGAGGATATCCCCCTGGATGTGCGGTATGAGGACAAGGATGTCATTGTCATCAACAAGCCCAAGGGGCTGGTGGTGCACCCTGCCCCGGGCCACTGGAGCGGGACGCTGGTCAACGGCCTGCTGTATCACTGCAAGGATTCCCTCTCGGGCATTAACGGGGCCATCCGCCCGGGCATTGTCCACCGGATCGATATGGATACCAGCGGCCTTTTGATCGTGGCAAAGAACGACTTTGCCCATGAGGCCCTGTCCGCACAGCTGCAAGACCATTCCCTGTCCCGGGTCTATGAGGCCATTGTTTTGGGCAATATCAAAGCCGATTCCGGCACCATCGATGCCCCCATCGGCCGCCATCCTGCGGACCGGAAGAAGATGGCCGTCACCGAGAAGGGCAGCCGCCCGGCCGTTACCCATTTTGAGGTGATCGCCCGGTATGCGGGGTATACCCACCTGCGGCTCAAACTGGAGACCGGGCGCACCCATCAGATCCGGGTGCACCTTGCGTGGCAGAACCACCCCATTCTGGGAGATGCGGTTTATGGGCGGGGCAAAGCCCTGGGTCAGGAGAGCCAGTGTCTCCATGCCCGGAGCCTGAGCTTCCGCCATCCCCGCACCGGGGAGATGGTCACGGTCCACAGCGAACTGCCCGAATATTTTGAGAATGTCCTGAAAAAACTTGGCGCTCCTGTCGGTTGACAGGGGCCCTTTTTTTCGATAAAATGCAAGTAGAACCGCAAAGTGAATATAGACAATGTCTTCGGGGGGCCGGACCGATCCGGCTGAGATTGCGCGAAACCGAGCGCTGACCCGCTGAACCTGAAACGGATGATACCGGCGTAGGAAAAGACTGAGAACACTCTCAAATGCCGCATTGCTTCCGTGTTTGCAATGCGGCTCTAATTTATATTTGGGAGGAATCTCTATGAAAACAAACCTGAAGCTTCGCGCCCTGTGCGAGGGGGCCATTATGGTGGCCATTGCCCAGATTCTCAGCTATATCAAGCTGTGGGAGCTGCCCTGGGGCGGCTCGGTGGTGCTGGCCATGCTGCCCATCGTGCTCTACGCGGTCCGTTGGGGCCTGGGCAGCGGTCTGATCGCGTCCTTTGCCTTTGGTGTGCTGCAGTTCCTGTTTGACGGGGGCTTCGCCATTGGCTGGCAGTCCATCATCGGTGATTATCTGGTGGCCTTCGGCGTCCTGGGCCTGGCGGGACTGGTCCACGGGAAAAAGTACGGCGTACTGACCGGCACCCTGATCGGCTGTGGAGCCCGGTTCCTGGTACATTATGTGGTGGGTGCCACCATCTGGGCAGAGTATATGCCTGAGGAGTTTTTCGGCATGACTATGACCAGCCCCTGGTTCTATTCGCTGCTGTACAATGGGTCCTACATGGCCCTGGACTGCATCATTACCCTGGTGGTTTTCGCCCTGCTGTATAAGCCCATGGGCAAGTACCTGCGGGGTGAGGATATTCTCCAAGCCGCGTAAATCGAGCCTTTTGCCCTCCGGCAGCTTACCGGAGGGCGTTTCTATAACCAAAACGCATAGTTCATGCCCCATAGATATTGGAAAAATCCGCCCGTTTGACGTATGATAATAGATACAATACAAGATAGGAGGCCCAGATTTGGATAAGCTTTTATTTCTGACGGAGCGCTGGGAGGATCAGCGCACCATTAAAAATCTCATGGGCAAATACGTCAACTGCCTGCTTTTGAACCGGCAGGGGGAGATCTTTGACGCTTTTTTCAGCAAGCGGGCAGATGTGTGCCTGACCTTTAACGACGGCAGCTATGTCGGTCCCCAGGCCGTCTCCGGCTACTTTGCCGCCTTGGTGGAGCGGAACAAGCTGTCAGCGAAGCTTCTCCAGCAGCGCCTGCCCGAGAAGCTGGGAGACCGGACCGAGGAGGAAATCTACGGCATCGGTCCGTTTCATGTGAAACCTCTCACCGCCCCGGTCATCGAGGTGGCCGAGGATGGCGAGACCGCCAAGGGACTGTGGTTCTGTCTGGGCTGCAATGCCGAAGTCACCTCCCGGGGCCCTGAGGCCAGCTGGACTTGGGGTTACTTCGCTGGGGATTTTGTATACGAGGACGATGACTGGAAGATCTGGCATCTCCAGTATTTAAACGATGTGGATTCCCTCTGCGGTCAAAGCTGGGGGAAGGAAGTCGTGCCCTATCCGGAGCTTCCGGAATTTGCGGCGCTTCGGGGCTTTGCCCTGCCGCCCTATACGGTGTCCGGGACCGAGCGGCCCCTGTACACCGTGGACCGCCCCCTGACAGGAGCGCCCCGCATCCCGGAGCCGTACAAAACATTTTCGGAGACATTTTCCTACGGAAAGGAGGCGGTCTGATTGAAAGCACCGAATTACTCCGACCTGGAGCTGATCCAGCGAGTCTGGGACGTGGAGGAGATTAAGAAAGTTGCCGCTAAGCGCTGCTATTATATTGCGGGTGATCTGCGGGAGCAGGAACTGAATGACCTTTGGGTCACAGGCGAGGAAGCAAAAAAGACCGCATCCTTTGGCCGCAACTGGGGCTATTATGTGGGGATGGATGCCATCCGGGAGTATTATGTAAACGAGCATCAAGAGAAGATCGGCGCCCTGCCCGGAAAGCATTACGGCGACGGATGCCTGTTCCACCACCCGGCATCCACGGGCCTTGTGTACGAGGCTTATGACGGAAAAACTGCCCGGGGGCTGTGGTACTGCATTTCCCAAGAGACGCTGCCCATCTCTGAAACGGAGGCGGACGCCCGCTGGTACATGGAAAAGCTGGCTATTGACTTTCTGAAAGAGGACGGGAAGTGGAAGATCTGGCACTTGGTCGTCGCCACGGATCTCCAGAGCGAGGCCGGGGCCAACTATATGGAGCAGAAGGTGGATCTGCCCGATGAAGAGAATGCCGCCTATGTGGAGTTCGGCACGCCGAATCTTCCCATGCGGACCCACAACGAGCGGTATAACTGGCTGGATAACTACCCCGCCCCACCGGTGCCCTATGCCACATTTGACGAGGAACACAGCTACGGCCCCGAGGGCCACCCGGACTACGAGGAGGCGGAGTGATATGCGGAAAAACCATTTGGATATTCACCAGCGGGTGCTGAACGCCGCCGCCAGTCAGGAGGTGGAGAACGTCAAGGCCCAACACACCTATCTCCACGGCCGGGCGGACGCCGCCGGGGAATGGGGCAAGATCTGGAGCAAGGACAACTGGTGCTCCTGGGGCCATATCTTTGGCCGGATGCGGGGCTTCCGTCAGGTCTGGAAAGGCTCCGTCACCGCCTATGACAACATGGCCATGCAGAACCATCTGAATGTGCAGAAAATTTATCCCGAGATCGGCGGTATGGACCCCCGCCCCCTGATGGAGGCCAGCGTCCACACCCTGTTCACGGATATCATTGAGGTAGCCGATGACGGCAAATCCGCCCGGGGAAGCTTTATCACCCCCGGCGTGATCTTCTGCCGGCTGAATCGCCACGAGTACCCCTACTGCAACGTCCTCTGGGAGCGCTACGGCTCCGATTTCGTGCTGGAAAAGGGCAAATGGCTGTATCTCCACGAGCAGGTCTGCCCGGACATCATGGGCAAGCTGGATATGACCAACTTTGCCCACGAGGATTTTGCCCGGCTGACGGCCCCGGTGGAGGCGGGCATCGGTCCCGTGACATTGGGCGAGGATCCGGAGGTCACAGATCCCGGTCCCCTGCATCTTCCCTACTCGGTCATCATGCCGCCCCAGAACACCGTGCCCTGGCCGGAGCCTTATGTGACGCTGGATAACGAACACAGCTATACGCCGGTGAAAACTGCCGCGGAATTGGCGGCGGAGCGGTAACAGCGGTAAAACGGGATGCAGGAACCCTCTGCATCCCGTTTTTATAAATCCTTAATGGAACCTTAATTGCATCCTGCAGCGGCCCGTGCTATCATACATCTGAAAAGAGATCAGAAACGGAGCGGATTTTATGAGACGGATCATCTGGGGGATATTGGCCGCAGGCTGCCTGGGGGTGCTGATCTTTGCCCTTTGCCTGCCGATGCTGGCCAAGAAAGAGACCGCATGGAATTTGCGGCTGGTAAACCGCAGCAATCCGATCCCTACAGACTACGAGTTGGAGCTTGCCGAGGTCCCTGGCGGGGAGCAGGTGGACGCGCGGATCTATGAGCCGCTGATGGACCTGCTGGAGGCCGCCGAGGCGGAGGGATTGGGCCCCATCGTGGTAGCGGGCTACCGCGCCGGGGATACCCAGCAGCGTATTCTGGACGAGGCGGTGGCGGATTATATGGCCCAGGGCTATACCCAGGAGGAGGCCCAGGCACTGGCGGAGGAATGGGTAGCCGTGCCCGGCTGCAGCGAGCATCAGCTGGGGATTGCGGTGGATATCAATGGTGCAGTCTATGACATCTATCCCTGGCTGGCGGAACACAGCTGGGAATATGGCTTTATCCTCCGCTACCCGGAGAACAAGGTGGAGATCACCGGCTGTCAGCCGGAAGAGTGGCATTTTCGCTATGTGGGGAATGACGCCGCCAAGGAAATGTATGAAAGCGGCCAGTGTCTGGAGGAGTACCTGGAAGATTGATACAGACAGAAAACGCGTGCGGCAGGTGTTTGCCGCACGCGTTCTATATTACCGTAAAAACATCCGAATCAGCTTCTCTTTCAGCGGGGTATATTTCTGATACCGGAAAGGGAGGTCCAGCCAGTTTGCCTTGTCCACGGTGCTTTTCTCGTGGGTAAAGGTGTCAAAGCCGTATTTTCCGTGATAGCTGCCCATGCCGCTCATGCCCACGCCGCCAAACCCCATCTCGGAGGTGGCCAGGTGAATGATGGTGTCGTTCACGCACCCGCCGCCGTAGCTGCACCGGGTCTGCACCGCCTGGATGTTCCCCCGGTTTCGGGAGAAAATATACAGCGCCAGAGGCCGGGGCCGGGATTGGACAAAGGTGATGGCCTCCTCCAGGGTCTTGTAGGGCAGTACCGGCAGGATGGGGCCAAATAGCTCCTGCCTCATGGCAGGGCCATCGGGGCTGGCCGGCCCCACCACTGTGGGGGCGATCCGGAGGGCCTCCGGGCTGCGGGAGCCGCCGAACAGCACAGTCTCGCCGTCCAGAATGTCCGTCAGCCGGGCAAAGTGTTTTTCGTTGATGATACGGCCGTAATCGGGATTTTCCAGAGGCTCTGTCCCGTACATTTCCCGAATGGCGGCGTACAGCAGCGGCAGGAATTTGTCCATCACCGTTTCCTGAATGAGCAGATAGTCTGGGGCCACGCAGGTCTGGCCGCAGTTCAGGTATTTTCCAAAGGCGATACGTTTGGCCGCCACCTTGAGGTCGGCGGTCTCGTCTACAATGCAGGGGCTTTTGCCGCCCATCTCCAGCGTTACCGGGGTAAAATGCTTCGCCGCTTTCTCCAGCACCAGCCGCCCCACCTGGGTGCCGCCAGTGAAGAAGATGTAGTCAAATTCCTGCTCCAGAAGGTCGGCATTTTCCGCCCGGCCGCCCTCCACCACTGCAACATATTCCTCTGGGAATATGGCGGAGATCAGGGCTTTGATAACGGCGGAGGTGTGGGGGGAATAGGCGCTGGGCTTCAATACCACAGTGTTTCCCGCCGCCACGGCGTCCACCAAAGGCTCCAGGGACAGCAGGAACGGATAGTTCCAGGGGCTCATGATGAGGGTGACGCCGTATGGTTCTTTCAGCACATAGCTCCGGGAGGGAAACTGGGCGATGGGTGTTTTTACCCGCCGCTTGGCAGAGAATTTCTCCAGATGCGTTTTCATGTAGGAAATCTCGCTGAGGGTCAGGCCCGTTTCGCACATGAAGGTCTCAAAAGCGGATTTCCCCAGGTCCTGCTGCAGGGCGTCGTTGATCTCAGGTTCCATTTTCTTGATCTCCCGGTACAGCCGGTCCAGCATCATGGTGCGGACTGCGGGAGAGCGGGTGGCGCCGGTGCGGAAGTATGTCCGCTGGCGGCTGACCAAATCGGCTATGTTCATAAAATCACCAAGCCTTCTTCAAAATGTCCACGATTTCGGGGATGCCCGCCGCCTTGGGGTTGACGATGATCGCTCCGTCACTGATGGCGGTGCGGGCTACGGCCTCAAATTGATCCTCGGTGACCCTGCCCGTGTCCTTTAGCCGGATGGGCAGGCTGCAGCGTTCGTGGAAGGATGCAATGAAATTTCGGACCAGTGCCACAGCGGCTTCCGCCCGCTGGGCCTCCGAAATGGCGACATAGGCTTCCGGCCCGGCCAGGTGCAGCAAAAGACTGCTGTAGACCTCCCGGCACATGTCCAGATTATAGTCCATCACATGGGGGAGCAGGATGCTCATGGCGTCGCCGTGGGCCACATGGCAGATGCCGCCCAGGCTGTGGCCGATGGCATGGACCAGGCCCACCATGGAGTTTCCAAAGGCGGTGCCCGCCATGAGGCTTGCGTTAGCCATGGCAAGGCGCGCGGCCTTGTCCTGGCCGTTTTCCACCACCTTGGGGAGGTTCTCCAGGATCATACCCATCGCGGCCGCGGCGTATGCGTCCGACATGGGATTCTTTTGGAGGCAGGTATAGGCCTCGATGGCATGGCACAGGGCGTCAATGCCTGTGCTGGCTGTGACTTTGGGGGGCAGGGTCAGGGTCATGCGCACATCCAAAATGGCGGCATCCGGCAGGAGGTGGGCGGAGATGTACTCCTGCTTCACCTGCTTTTCCGGGTTGGAGATCACTGCCACCGGGGTGCATTCGCTGCCGGTCCCGGCGGTGGTGGGCACGGCAATAAAGGGGATATGGGTCCCGGCGGTGAGGACCTCGCAGCCCATGAGGGCCTCCAGGTCTGTGGCCCCCTGAGAGATGACCATGCGCACGCCCTTGGCCGTGTCGATGACGCTGCCGCCGCCCACGGCCAGGATGCTGTCACAGCCCTGGTCCGTAAAGAACCTTGCGATCTCATTGACCACCGCCACCGAAGAATCCGGCGGGATTTGTGTAAATGTGGCCTTGGGCACAGCGGGCTTCATGTGGGAAAGCACCGTATCCACGGCCCCTGCCTGCACCAGACCTTCGTCGGAAAGCAGCAGAGGCGCCCTGGCCTCCAGTACTCCCAGCTCATAGGGGATGTTCTCCAGGGCCGATTCGCCGGAGAGGATCTTCACCGGGTTGTGATATTCATAATATAATGGTAACATTGGCTTGCTCCTTTATTCAGATTCCGGGGATCAGCCGCAGATATACGGCCAGGGTGGGGAGCTCCTTTTTAGGGATTTCCTTTAAAATGCGCCGGGTCATGAACCGGGGGAACAAATAGCCCTCCACCATATCCACGATCCGCACTACACCCATGGTCTGGTTGATGTTCCCCCGGAGGGTAAAGGTATGGGCGGCATAGGCCCCGGATATCCCCATGCGTCCGGTGAACACCCGGAAGGCCATGGCTTCGTTTTTAAAGACGATATGGATGTCCGCGGCGGCAGTCTTGTCCGCCCGGTGGACGGTGCCCCCGGAGACGGTAAAGGTGAGGTTCCGGCTGGTTTCTGCCGGAGACACAGAGAGCTTCACGGTCTGGCCCTGGGGCAGGTCCAGAAGTTCCTGCCGGATGCGGCTGTCGCAGTGGGAAAGGACCCGGATGGCCCGGTACAGCACCTGCAGCACAATACCGCAGATCAGCTGCTGAAATGTACGCATAGACCTCTTCCTTCCAATCAAAATAGTTCAATAAGTGAATCGAAATAATCCTATACCATCCCTTGGTATTTGTCAACAAAAATCAAACTGACCCCATAAAATTTTCAAAAACTGGGCCTTTCAAAATGCCAGTTCCGGTGTATACTGGGAACCAATGAAGATTTGCGCAAATCTCCTGCTAAGAAAATCACGGGAGAGGATCTTTATGAAAACGGAAAACAGGCAAAACGTGCAGCGGCTCACAGCGGCGGCTTTGGGCACGGCGCTGGTGTGTATTTGCACGCGGGTGTTCCAGTTTCCCATTCCACTGGGCTATGCCCACCTGGGAAACTGTATGATCCTGCTGTTCGCAGTGTATTTTGACCCCTGGGTGGGGGCCATTGCCGGCGGAGTGGGGTCTGCGCTGGCGGACCTTTTGAGCTTCCCGGAGTGGGCGCTGCCGACGCTGATCATCAAGACCCTGATGGGGTTGGCCGCGTCGGTGATTGCCAAACGGCGCGGCGGCCGGGCCAGCATGAAGTCCCTGCGGACATTTTTTGCGGTGCTGGCGGCCATCGCGATTATGATAGCGGGCTACTTTGTAGCCGGCTCGGTTCTCTACGGTTCCGTTATGACCGGAGCGACCCAGATTCCGGGGCTTGCCGCGGAGGGAATTGTGGGGATCGTGTTGTTTTATGTGATCGCCGCAGCCTTGGAAGGGGCAGGGGTGCTGAAAAAGATCGGCGTATAAAACGCGAAGGCGGCATGGGCGCGGTGTGTCCCGGTGAGCGGGTTATTTTTGGGAGGGAAAGAATTGACTCATAACAACCAGAAAAAAATCGCTGTGATCAATGACTTTTCGGGGTTTGGACGGTGCTCCATTTCGGTAGCCCTGCCACTGATCTCCCACCTGGGCATCCAGTGCTGTCCGCTGCCCACGGCGATCTTTTCCAATCACACGGGCTTCCCCAGCTACTACTTTAACGATTATACCGCCCATATGGAGGCGTATATGGCCGAATGGGAGAAGCTTGGCTTGGAGTTTGAGGGTATCCTCACAGGCTTCCTGGGCTCCCAGGCCCAGATCGGCCTGGTGGAGCATTTCCTCCAGACCTTTACCACCGAACGGACCAGGGTGATCATCGACCCCGTCATGGGGGACTACGGCCGGCCCTATGCCACCTATACCCCGGAGCTGTGCCGGGAGATGCGCCGCCTGGTGCGCTATGCCCACATCCTCACTCCTAACCTCACGGAGGCCTGCATCCTTACAGATACGCCTTACCGAGAGGACTTTTCCGAGGCGGAGCTGCTGGAGATGGCCTGCCGCCTTTGCGACCAGGGGCCGGAGCAGGTGGTTGTGACGGGTATCCTCCGGGGAAACGATCTGGAAAATTACTGCTACGAGCGGGGCCAGGGCCCCAGCGTCCTGCGGACTGAGCGGGTACAGCCCCAGCGGTCCGGCACCGGAGATGTATTTTCGTCCATTGTGGCGGCGGGCGCCGTCCGGGGCGTAGAGTTCAAGGCGAGCGTGGAAACGGCGGCGGGTTTCATCCGCCGGTGCCTGCTGCGCTCCTCGGAGCTGGAGATCCCCACCACCGATGGGGTGTGCTTTGAGGAAGTCATTGGAACGTTAGAATTTTAAGGAGTGAATCACATGGAGATCCTCTACGAGGTCCACAGCGGCCTCTATGTCAACCTCACCAACCGTTGCTCCAGCGCGTGTACCTTCTGCCTCCGGCAGACTATGGACCACATTGGGAAAAGCGACAGCCTTTGGCTGGAGCGGGAACCCGCCGCCCAGGAGGTCATCGACGAATTCCAAAAGTGGGACCTTTCGAAGTATACGGAGATTGTCTTTTGCGGCTTCGGTGAACCCACCTGCGCGCTGGATGTGCTCCTGCCCGTGGCCCGGTGGCTTAAGGCGCATACCAAGCTTCCCATCCGGATCAACACCAACGGCCAGGGAAGCCTTATCGCCGGGCGGGATATCTCCGGGGAGTTGGCGGACTGTGTGGATACGGTGTCCGTGTCGCTGAACCATCCGGACCCGGCAGAATATCAGAAGCTGGTGCGCAGCCAGTTCGGGGACGCGGCGTTCCCGGGAATGCTGGAATTTGCCCGAAACTGCGTAAAAGCGGGCATCCATGTGGTCATGACCACCGTGGACACCACCATCTCCCACGAGGAGGAGGACCGTTGCCGGGCCATTTGCCGGGAGATCGGCGCGGACTACCGCATCCGTCCCTGGGAGGATTAAATATTGCGCCGGAGGATCGTCTTGGAACGGTCCTCCGGTGTTTATTTCATGTGGAAATCGTGTGCATCCCATGGTATAATGGATTCAAATGCAAGGATTCCAAGGAGGAACATACCATGAAAAAGAGGATGCTGACAGTTTGCCTGGCCCTGTGCCTCCTGCTCACGGCTTGCGGTGGAATGCCCATACAGATTCCCGAATCCGTTCGGGCCGCGGTGGAGGAAGGCTCCGGCCCGGAGGAGCGGCTGGAGGGGGACATCCCCCAGGACCCCGAAGAACTGGGGAAATGGCTGCTGGAGCTGATTCGGGACCCCAAGGAGCACTATGCGCTGGACGCTGACGTGGAGATGAAGATCAGGGCTGATGCGCTGGGGGAATCTTTCTCGGAAAGCATCAAGGCCCGGACCCGGAAGATCGAACCCAAGGACGGCGGGGCAGCTTACCAGATCGACACCCAGTACGGTGGGGAGACCACCAGTGTCTGCTATGCAGACGGGATCATGTATCTGGAAAGCGCCTACGGGAACTACAAGGCGCCCATTGACCTGGAGGAGTTCCGGGAGGAATATATGGGCCAGGCGCTCATAGACATGATCCTGACAGAGGGGGATTCTTTGCTTGGGATGGAAGCGGAGGATGTCTACGAGCATCTGGAGGGCCGGGAAACGGAAAGCGGCTATGTGCTGGAATACGAGGGGATCACCCCGGAGGCATGGCAGGACTACGCCAAGTTGTCGGATGGCATTCTAGGCAACATATTGGAGGACGCCGAGCTGAGTGGGGAGAACGCTGCATTCGGCTTTGAGGACCTGGAGATCAGCGGGGAATATGCCATGAATAAGGATGGCGAGCTGCAGCGGCAGCGAATCGAATACCAATTTGAAATGAGCCTGCTGGGGATGACCGTGACCGCGGAGGAAACGGTGGAGGTAAAGGTCAACGGTTTTGACGACAATGTCCACATCTCCGTGCCGGAGGACGACGAGAGCTTCCGCTCCATGAGTGACATCCACATCCCGGAGATGTTTATAAACGGATTTAACAGTACGTTGGCCCGGGAGGATCTGCACTATCAGGACACCCTGACCCTCCGGCTGTCGGATGCGGAACAGGGGCTGGAGGACGTATACATCCAGCAGGACGAGCTGGAGTACACTATGGATCTCGGTGGTCTCACCGCCCGGTGGGATACCGGCTATCTGAAAAACGACCAGGTCACCAGCTGGTCCAGCGACAGCTATTCCGGCGGCGAGGGGGTCATCACCGACCAGGACGGGGAGCGGGAATACACCTATGACGACGACAGCTTCCTGTCGGATATGATCGATTTTATGACACTGTATACAGACAGCTTTGACAGCGGCAGGGACTACCGGCTGGAGGAGGATGGCGCTCAGCGGCTTCTGACGTACACCCTGGACGGGGACTATGCGGCCATGCTGATGGAAACCTTTCTGGAGGGCTATGAGACGGGCGTCCTGTACACCGATGCCCTGAAGGAGGACTGCCGGGGGACTATGTCCGTCTGGTTCGACGAGACCGGAGCCATGGCGGCCCAGAAGCTGGAGCTTGCGGGGGAACTGACCTATGAGGCAGGTGTGATCTCTGTGACCCTGGAGGACCATGGGACCGTTCTTTCTGCGTGATCATATGGCGGGGCCGCGGGGCGGTCCCGCTGTTTCGTTTGACAGGGCGGCTCAGTGAGGGTATAATAGCCTCAAATTTTTTGGGAGGATATGCGATGCGGGGGAGATCATCCAAAGAACGGCTGCTGCTGGCGCTGAGCGTTCTGACGCTGGCCTTCATCTGGGGCAATTCCCTGATGCCCGGCACCTTGTCCGGTGCGTTCAGCGATTGGGTGGGGCAGCTGCTCACCAAAGTGTTGGGCGGCGTGATCCAGCCGGAGACGGGCCACGGTGCCCTGCGGAAGTTGGCCCATGGGACGGAATATCTGGTGCTGGGGGTGGAGCTGTGGCTGCTGCTCCGCCACCTGTGGAAGCGGCCCCGAAGCCTGCCTCTGCTGTGCGGTGTGCTGGCGGCGCTGACGGATGAGACTATCCAGCTGTTTATTCCCGGCCGCAGCGGTGCCGTCCGGGATGTGTGGATCGACCTGGGCGGGTTCTGCACGGGCCTGCTGCTGTGCGTCCTGGTTTTGTTCCTGCACCGCAAAAAAGCTCCATGAAAAAATACACCTTCTATGCGCTCCGGCAAAGCCGGGGCGCATTTTCGCACGCCGGTCCTTCACCCCGGTCTCCGCTGGCGCATATGCTATAACAAAGCAAGAAAGGAGACCACTCCCATGCCAAGTATTTTTCTTAGCCCCTCCACCCAGGAGGCCAACATGTATGTGACCGGGAATTCCGAAGAATATTGGATGAACCGTCTGGCCGATGCCATGGAGCCATATCTCACGGCCTCGGGCATCCAGTATACCCGCAATTCGCCCACGGGCTCCGCCACCCAGTCCATCCGCCAGAGCAACAGCGGCAATTATGACCTGCACCTGGCGCTCCATTCCAATGCGGCCCCGGAGAGCATTTATGGCCAGGTCCGGGGCAGTGACGTATACTATTACCCCTCCAGCGCCGAGGGAAAGCGGGCGGCCAACCTCATTGCCGATGCCCTGAAAACCATCTATCCCAACCCCAATAAGGTGCGGGCGTTGGGCACCACTTCCATTGGAGAGGTCCGGCAGACCAAGGCACCGTCGGTATTCATTGAGCTTGCGTACCACGACAATGTGGACGACGCCAACTGGATTACCTCCAACATCAACCTGATTGCCCGGACCATCGTGCTGGCGCTGACGGAGTATTTCGACATCCCCTTCCGGGAGCCCAGCGGGGAGTTTCCCAAGAGGGGGACCGTGCGGCTTACCTCCGGGACGCTGAATCTCCGGGAGCGGCCCAGCCTGGATGCGGCTATCATCGGCTCTATTCCCAATGGAGCCACGCTGACGATCCTGGGCGACGCCGGGGACTGGTACGAGGTGGCGTACAACAACAAGACCGGGTATGTCTCCAAGGTCTATGTGGAACCGTAAGCAAAAAGCTGCCGCAAAAGCGGCAGCTTTTTGCAGGGAATAGGGGGTCGCAAATCGGGAAGCAGAATGGTGTCCCGGCTCCGCCGGGACGGCGCTCCACTACAAATCAAATTCATAGATGCATTTTTCAAGCGCACCGTTGTCCCGCATATCATTTCCTTCCGGAAGCACCGCTGTTTCCAACAAGCTGCCGCCGGCATATTCACAAGTCTTTTTTGATGCATAATTGTCCGGATTACAAGTGATATATAAGTATTCCATACCATGCTTTCTGGCCAGTTGAAATAACAGCAGGCAGGCCTTCCCCGCATAATGATTCCCTCTGTATTCCGGGAAAACCGTATATCCAATATGTCCGCCAAAATAGAGATTATCATTATATCCAACTCTTAAATCACACATCCCAATCTTGGTGCCATTGAGATCGCAAATAGCAAAATGATAGGCGGGGACCCAATTTCTCTCTGTATCGCCGTTTACCGTCTTTTCTAATACCAATTGTATTTCACCATTTTGTAGAAAATCCGTATCCAAGAACATATATTCGTCTCCTTAGATTGTATATGTCAACATTTATTGCGCAGTTTATTTCGAAATCGATTCTGATTTGCCGGTCAGCCCATTATATAGCATCACCCGCTGAAAAGCAAATGCTTCTCAGCGGGTGATTGATATTCTATCGTACGTTTTTCAAGTGGCTGCTTAAATCAGTCCCATTAGGTTGAAGGCTACGATCAGGCCGGAGAACACGATGGAGACCGTGGAGACCAGCTTGATCAGAATGTTCAGGGAAGGACCGGAGGTGTCCTTGAAGGGATCGCCCACGGTGTCGCCCACGACAGCGGCCTTATGCTGCTCGCTGCCCTTGCCGCCGTGGTTGCCGCGCTCAATATACTTCTTGGCGTTGTCCCAGGCGCCGCCGGCGTTGGACATAAACACCGCCATGGCAAAGCCGGTGACGGACACGCCGCCAAGCAGGCCAACCACGCCTGTGGGTCCGAGGATCAGGCCGGTGACAATGGGAACGATGATCGCCAGCAGTGCGGGGACCACCATCTCGTGGAGGGCGCCCTTGGTGCACATGCCTACGCAGGCCTGGTAGTCAGGCTTTGCCTTGTATTCCATGATGCCGGGGATCTCCTTGAACTGACGGCGGACCTCCACCACGATGGACTGGGCAGCGGTCTGCACAGCGCTCATGGTAAAGGCGGAGAATACGAAGGTCAGCATAGCGCCCACAAACAGGCCCACCAAAATGGCGGGGCTGGTCAGAGAGAAGTCCAAAACCTCAGCGGTCTTGGTCTGCACGATGTCCACATAGGAAACCAGCAGCGCAAGAGCGGTCAGAGAGGCAGAGCCAATGGCAAAGCCCTTGCCGGTGGCGGCAGTGGTGTTGCCCAGGGAATCCAGCGCATCGGTGCGGTCACGGACTTCCTCGGGAAGACCGGCCATCTCAGCGATGCCGCCGGCGTTGTCGGCCACGGGGCCGTAAGCATCGGTGGCCAGGGTGATGCCCAGAGTGGAGAGCATGCCAACACCGGCGATGCCGATGCCGTAGAGGCCCTGGTTAAAGGACTCGGTGAACAGGCCCTCTGCCAGGGAGCCGCCCGCAGCAAAGAAGCTGATGAGCACGGCGGCACCCACGATCAGGATGGAAGCCATGGTGGACTTGAGGCCCAGGGAGATGCCGCCGATGATGATGGTGGCGGCGCCGGTCTCAGACGCGGCAGCCAGCTCCTGAGTGGGCTTGTAGTTGTCAGAGGTATAGTACTCGGTGAAATAGCCGATGGCACAGCCGCCAATCAGGCCGCAGAGAATGGCCACAAAGATGCCCATGTTGCCCATGATGACATAGGTCAGCACAGCAGACAGCACAGCGGCAACGATGGCAGCGGCGTAGGTGCCGGTACGCAGGGAAGTCAGCAGAGATTTCTGGGTGGCGTTTTCCTTGGTCTTGACCAGGAAGGAGCAAACCAGGGAGCAAACCATGCCCACCACCGCGATCATCAGCGGCAGCAGCATGCCCTTGAAGCCATAGCCGGCGGTAGCGGCCAGCGCAAAGGTAGCCAGGATAGAGCCGACATAGCTCTCATACAGGTCCGGCGCC
>CABSAB010000005.1 GCA_902475515.1 uncultured Eubacteriales bacterium
GGAGATGGAGAAGCCGGCACGGGTAGAGACCAGTGCGACCTCGTCATTCCACACATACTGCTCGTTCACGTCCTTGGTCACGCGGGGCATGCCGCACACGGCCAGCTCGGGATACTCGGAGCCGTAGGTGTCCACGATCTCCTCCAGCTTGTCGGCGTTAGACTGCCAGACGGCAATGTCGCCGCTGGCCTGCATGGTGTTCTGTACCATACGGTCGGCGTCCAGGGACAGGAAGTCCTGCGCCATGATGCCCTCGTCCATCATCTGCAGAGCCCACTCTATATACTCACGGTAGCCGTCCGTAATCCAGCCGGAGGTGACCTCGTCATCATAGCGGAAGATGGAGGAGGTAACGGCGGTCATAAAGCCGTCGCCCTGGAGCACAGGGATGTCAGTGTCAAACGCAGCCTCAATGCCCACGGTGCCATCGGTCATATAGATGGGGTTGGAGGGATTGTAGTTGGTCTTAACAGCGCGGAGGTACTCGTTGAACTCGTCCAGATCGATCAGATCGCCGGACCAGTTCCAGTCCATGCCTTCCATCCAGTCCTTCCGGGTCACAAGGCCGTTGCCGGAGTAAGAGCCGTCAGCGATGTGATAGAAGGCCAGGGTGTGGCCGTCGGTGAGGGTATCCTTCACGGTGGATTCGGGCAGGCAGTCGAGAACCGCCTTGTAGTTGGGCATATACTCGTCGATATACTCACCGATGTCCAGAACGATGTCCTGATCATAGCCGGAAGCCATGGTGTCGGTGTAGTACTCCAGCATGGGGATCAGGTCGGGCATGTCGCCGCCGGCCACCATCAGGCTGAACTGGGTGTCGGCGGAGGAAGCGGGGACCTCCACGAAGTCCAGCTTCACGCCGGTGGCTTCCTCAGAAGCGGAAACGGCATTATAGTTGAAGTTGGAGTCCATGAAGTCCACATACATGGGGATATAGTACCACATGGAGATGGTGTTCTCGCCCTCCAGAGGATAGGTGATGAATTCCTCGGCCATAGCCTCCATGGGATCACCCACGGTAACGGCCACAGTCTGGCCGGCAGTGCCCTCCTCAGAGGAATCCAGAGCTACCACGTTCTCCGTAGGAGCTGCGGCGGTGGGGGCAGCAGTCTCTTCGGCGGCCTCAGCGGAGGAAGCGGGCGCGGACGATACAGTACCTGTATCGCCACATCCGGCTACGCCGAATGTGAGGACCATTGCCAGAACGAGAACCAGTGCCAAAAACTTTGTCTTGTTCATTGTTATTGTGTCTCCTTTCATAAAAATATGTTATGACAAAGTGATTTGCCTACCAAGATCGTCAGCCGTATCATAAAAGAATTTTCCGGTGGGAGCAATTCCATTTTTGGCCGAGCTGATTCGGTTTCCGAATAGGCGAAATGACTTCGGAGCCCGAGGCGCTTAACATCTTGGTAATATTATAGCGTTCTAACTATACAGAATGAAACCCAAGATGTCAAGCTTGCGGCATAAATTGACAAAACCCTGAAATACAAACGGTCACTTCCGGATAAAACGGCACAAAATGCAGCTTTCGCATACGAAACTTGCAAGAAAACGTAAAAAATGGGAGTGTAAAGTCCCGGGAAAAGGGCCTGCGGCCATCCTAAGGGGGATTCCGCAGGCCCAAAGATATGATGAAAATTTGGTGAAGAATGTCAGTCGCTGCCGGTGTGTTGCTGATGCTGCCGCAGCAAAACGGCCTCCCGCAGGGCGCGGCCCTGCTCCAGCAGGTCCCGCACCGTCCCATCGTCCCCGGCGGCAAACGCGTCCCGGAAGGTGGTCAGATTCGTAAGCAGCGTGTTGATCTCCCGCAAAAGAGGCTCCCGGTTCAGCGCGAACAGTGCCGTCCACATGTCCGGGTCCAGCTTGGCCACCCGGGTCATGTCCTGAAAGCTGCCGGCGGTGAAGCCCAGCGTCAGCTCTGCCGTGGGACTTTTAATGTAGGCCGAGGACACCACATGGGCCAGCTGAGAGGTGTAGGAGATGATGGTGTCGTGCCGCAGGGGATCGGTGATCTCAATGCGCGTGAAGCCGATGGCGGTGGCCAGCTCCTTCAGCGTCTCCACGGCGGCGGGGTCCGTGCGGGAGGTGGGGGTGATGATATAGCTGGCATTTTTATAGAGGTCCACATCGGAGTTTGCGAAGCCCGCCACCTCTTTGCCGGCCATGGGATGCGTGCCCACATAGCGGACACCCTTTTTCTGATAGAGCTCGTCCACCGCGTCAACGATGGGCTGCTTGACGCCGCAGATGTCCGCCACAATGGAGCCGGGCTTGAAGTCCGTTACATGGTCCCGGAGAAAGTCGATGGTGGCCTCCGGCGGCAGGGCCACGAAGGTCACATCCGGCTGGGAAAGGTCCTCCAGCGGCCCGTCGATGGCGCCCACGGACAGGGCAAAGGCCACCGTCTTTTGGTTGCGGGTGGCGCCCAGGACCTGGTGGGGGGTATACTGGCGCAGGGCCCGGCAGAGGCTTCCGCCGATGAGGCCCATGCCGACGACAGCTATGATCATAATGAATCACCTCAGGATATATGCAGCAAAGTAATGTGTGAAAGTATGCCGCCTCTATCATAGCAGGATTCCCGAAGAAATCAAGGAAAAAATATGGACTTCCAGACAAAAAAGGCTTGCACATATTTTTGTGGTGTGATACAATAGCGGTTGCCTAACTTAAAATCAGCGTACTATGCCATGGTTTCATGGCCCGTTTTTTTGGCTGATTTGGGAAGGACTTCTCTTACAGAAGGAAGTGCAATATGGCAAGCGCAAATAATGCCGCCGCAAAACTCAGCGACGAGGCCAAGGCACCGGTGCTGGCGCTTCTTACAAAGGGGCAAAATGCCGGTGTGCTCCAGTCCACGGAGATTCTCGGTGTGCTGGAGAAGCTGGATATCGACGCCGAGCAGATCGAACATATTTATGATACCATCGAGGGTTTGGGAATCCAGATCGTCGGAGCGGAGCTGGAGCTGGAACCCGGTGACGATACTCCCGTGGAGGAGGAAGAGGAACTGGTGGACCCGGTGGAGCTGGCCGCCGAATACAACCTGGACGATCCGGTGCGGATGTACCTCAAGGAGATCGGCCAGATCCGCCTGCTCACCACCGAGGAGGAACAGGCGCTGGCTGCCAGGGTGGCCCAGGGCGACAAATACGCCAAGGATAAGCTCACCGAGGCAAACCTCCGGCTGGTGGTGTCCATCGCCAAGAAGTATTCCGGCCGGGGCCTGCATATCCTGGACCTGATCCAGGAGGGAAACACGGGCTTGATCCGAGCCGTGGACAAGTTTGACTACACCAAGGGCAACAAGTTCTCCACCTATGCCACCTGGTGGATCCGCCAGGCCATCACCCGTGCCATTGCGGACCAGGCCAGGACCATCCGCGTGCCGGTACATATGGTGGAGGTCATCAACAAGGTCACCCGTTGTAACCGGAAGCTGGTCCAGGAGCTGGGCCGGGAGCCCACCATGGAGGAGATATCCGAGGACCTGGGCCTGCCCATCGAGAAGGTCATCGAAGCCACCCGGACCTCGGCGGACACCCTGAGTTTGGACACCCCCGTGGGCGACGAGGAGGATACCACCATCGGCTCCTTTGTGGAGGACGACAACACCCCCGGCCCCGCGGATGCCACATCGAATACCCTGCTGGCCGAGGCGCTGGATGAGATCCTCGACACCCTCACCGAGCGGGAGGCCGATGTGCTCCGGATGCGCTTCGGCATGTACGACGGCCGCACCCACACCCTGGAGGAGGTGGGCCAGATCTTCGGCGTGACCCGCGAGCGGATCCGCCAGATCGAGAATAAGGCCATCCGCAAGCTGCGGCACCCCAGCCGTGCCAAGAAGATCAAGGACTTTTACTGCTGAAGCGAAGCCCCGGACGCAAATGCGTCCGGGGCTTTTTTATCTCAGTGCGTCTGCTTTTCATCCTTGCTGTGTTTCAGCAGGTTGTAGGCGGCAATTTTCTGGGCCATGGAAATGTCAAAGCCCTTGCCGCCTGCCGCCATCTCGTTGGCGCTGTTGTTTTGCACGCTGAAGCCTGCGTACATGGTGGCATTCTTGGCGGCAATGTTTCCTTGTATCTCCTCCTGCTTGGTGAAGCGGCCCGCCACCAGCTGGCTCAGCTCCTCCAATTCGTCCAGATAGCGGAAGTGGGGGTCCAGGTCCACTGCCGGCAGGGGAAGGCCGGTGGTGGCCGGCGTCATCTGGGCGATGAGCGCATCCTCATCCGTGAGGCTCTCGCAGGAAATATTGTTGATGACCGCCAGGATCGCCGTCAGGTCCTGCTGATCCTGCTGGAGCCGCCTCCGGTAGTCCTGAAAGACTGTGGGGATATCCTCCGGAACGGCCTGAATGTGCCGGATCTCCTCCACGGAAAACCGGGCTCTGCGCAGCTCGGCGATTTTGCTGAGCTGCTGAATATCCGCCTCAGAGTAGGTGCGGTATTCCCGGCCGTTCTGCCAGGTCTTTTCGGGGGACAGCAGGCCCTCCGCTTCGTAGTAGCGAATGGTCTTTTTGGTCAGGCCGGTCTTTTCGCTGACGTCTTTGATCTTCATCGCATATGACCTCCTTTCTGAGGCCAGTATAAAAGTTCCCCCAGGGGGAATGTCAATGGGTTTTTCAATTTTCCAAAAAATTACGGAGAATTTTTGAAAAACCATCAGCCGTCCAATAGGCTCCGGAGCAGGTCCACGGCAAATTCGTATTCCTCGTCGGTGGCGGCCAGGGAGATGCAGCCGTAGAAGGAGGTAATCTTCTGGAACGCCGCGCAGCTTCGCAGATCCACCCGGTAGGGATCCTTTGGGTCCGCCAGATCCGGCGGAAGCTCCCGGCATAATTTTTCGAAGGGGAAATCTGTGCAGATATTATACTGGACCTTCTTGTAATCGGACATAAAATACAGAATGTATTGGCCGGTTTCCACACAGTGCTCCAGATACTCCGGGCCCTGGAGATCACCGCGGCTTTCTACATAATATAGTTCATCGGACTGCGCGTTCAGCGGGTCCGCCGCGGCGTAGGCGTTCCCGTTGCCGTCCAAATCGCCCACCAGGGGAGAAAGTGTCTCCTCCAGAATGTTGATGGTGGACTTTGGACAGTTGTAGGGGGCGGCAAAGCAGACCCGGTAGTCCGCCGGGGGATGGGCCTGGGCATAGAGCACCTGGGCCAGCGCGTAAAAGCCAAGGGCAATGGCCAAAATACCCGCCGCTCCGGCACAGGCCAGCAGAATGCGCTTTTTTCGGGCCCTTTGATAGGCGTCGGGGCTGGTGTTTTCGGCGTCTGCCTGCTGAGCCTCCCGGAGCCATTTGCGGTGGGCCATCCAGGCGGGAATAGCCCAGAGCAACGCCAGAAGGCCCAGATCCACCCAAAAGAGTACGCCTGGAATGACGATCTTTTCGTTGGAAAAATAGACCAGGATCAGCAGGACCGGCAGCAGCGCGGTGAGACACCCGGAAAGAATGCGCCGCCACTTGGGAATGGCCTGCTTTCCACGGACAGGTCCGGAGCCGGCTTCCTCCTGAAATCCCCGCACCGTGGCCTGAAGCTGGCCCAGTGCCAGATTGGCGTCGTTGCCCCGGTCCCGGTCCACCATGATGTTCACCTGGCGGAACACCGTGGCGTTCGGCACCATGTCATCCAAATCCCGCTGGAGCTCCACATGGCGGGGCCCCTCGTCCATCTCGTCCAGCCGCTTGAAATTGGGCTTGATGTCCGTGGCGGGCAGGGGCATGGCGGCAGCTGCGCCTTGAAGCTGGGCAATGAGGCCGTCCACCCCGGACAGGTCCTCCGGCCGGATGGTATCCGCCGCCTGCCGCAGCTGGTGGAGCTGCTCCTCCTGCAGGCGGAGCCACTGCTGATAGCGCCGCACGATGCCGGAGATCTCCTCCGGATGCTCCTGCATGGTGCGGATCTCGTCCATGGTGAACAGCGCCCGCCGCAGCAGCGCAATGCGCTCCAGCTGGGAAACAAGCTCCGGGGTGTAGACCCAGAAATCCTTGCCGTTTTTCCGCTGTTTTTCCGGGGCGATCAGCCCCTTTTCCTCGTACAGCCGCAAAGTTTTTACCGAAAGACCCGTGGCGCTGCAAACATCTTTTCTGGTCATGGAAACGACCTCCCTTCTCTTTTCCTGCTGCTATTGTATCCTGCGCCCCAGGGGCACTGTCAAGGGGAATGTAAAATTATTTCAGTTTTGGAGAAGAAAATCCTGCGTTGTTTCCGGGCCGGTTTTGTGATAAAATACGAAAAACGATAGGATATCGGAGGATGCCATGGAAACGGAAAAGCTCTTTTATCAGGATACTTATTTAAAAACCTTCACCGCCACGGTGGTGGACTGCCGAAAGGGGAAGCACGGCTATGAGATCGTGCTGGACCGCACCTGCTTCTACCCCGAGGGCGGTGGCCAGCCCGGGGACCGGGGGACGCTGAACGATATCCCCGTGACGGACACCCACGAAAAGGACGGACAGGTGCTCCATGATACGGACGCGCCCCTGGAGATCGGCGCCGCCGTCACCGGTGCCATCGACTGGGACTACCGCTTTGACCTGATGCAGCAGCACTCCGGCGAGCACATGGTCTCCGGCGTGGTGCACCGGCTGTATGGCTACGACAATGTGGGCTTCCACATGGGCGCGGATATGATCACCATTGACTTTTCCGGCGAGCTCACCGAGCAGCAGCTCCAGACGGTGGAGCGGGAGGTCAATGAACGCATCTGGCTGGACAGTGAAGTGAAATGCTGGTATCCGGACCCGGAGGAACTGAAAGCCCTGCCCTACCGCAGCAAAAAAGAGCTTTCCGGCGATGTGCGCATCGTGGAATTTCCCGGGGCGGATATCTGCGCCTGCTGCGGCACCCATGTCAAGCGCACCGGGGAGATCGGCCTGGTCAAGCTGCTGACCGTGCAGAAATTCCACAGCGGCGTCCGGGTGGAGATGCTCTCCGGACGGCGGGCCTATGTGTACCTGTGCGAGATCAATGCCCAGAACAGGCAGGTCTCCCAGCAGCTCTCCGCCAAGGTCAAGGAGACCGCCAAGGCCGTGCAGAATCTGGCCGCGGAGCTGGAAAGTAAGAAACAGCAGCTGTTCCAGCTGGAAAACGCCCAGTTTGCCGCCAAAGCGGAGGAACTGCGCGGGCAGGGCGATGTCCTGGTGCGCATGGACGGCCTCACCCCCGACGGCGTGCGCCGGGCGGCCATTGCCATCCAGGAGACCTGCGGCGGCCGGGCGGCGGTGTTCTCCGGCGACGAGGAAAGCGGCTATAAATACGCCGTGGGCCAGGTGGATGGCGACCTGCGGGATTGGGTCAAGGCCCTCAACACGGCCCTCTCTGGCCGGGGCGGCGGCAAGCCCGGCTTCGTCCAGGGCTCCGTCAGCGCAAAATGGGACGAGATTGTTGCATTTATGTCCCGGTAACGGGTTTCCCTTGCGGGATCAGCCCGGAAAAGCTATAATGGGACCAGACGGGCGGAGGCGTTTGTCTCCGCCCGAAGCTTTTTTGGAAAGAAGGGAATTCTATGGCATATATGGTCTATGAACATACCCCCGGCGCCGAGCGGGAGACCACCATCGACTTCGAGGCCCAGACTGCCCGGGTGGATATCGCCCCCGGGCAGTGGGCCACGGTTCCGTTCCTCGAGCCGGCCCAGGTGGTGGATGGAAAGTTTGCCTTCAAGATCGAGCAGGGCGGCCTGATCCGCTGCTATGAGGGCGCCGTGGACGCCTCCGGCAATGTGGAGGGCAAGATGGTGTTCGTGGGCGGCATGGAGGGCGTTGTGGTGGAGTTTTCCACCGAATCCCGGCCTGTGGAAGCGCCGCCCATGCCTGCGGGCGGACCCCCTCCGGGCGGCCCCGGCGGACCTCCTCCCGGTGGTCCCGGCGGTCCTCCGCCCAAGGGTTGAGTTTGCGATAAAAATACGCCAGTCGGAGCAGTTCCGGCTGGCGTGTTTTTATAGGTCGGTGCTGACGACCTCCCAGAGCAGGCTCATGCCCAGGCGGAAGCCATAGGAGAAGTTTTCATAGATTTCTATGCAGTTTGCTTTTTGGACGAGGTCGTGATATTCATTGAAATTATCTGCGTCCTCAGCGGGGAGTTTTTCGATAAGATAGGCTTCTTTTTGTTGGGCTTCCTTCCATAAAGTGCGGTACTCTGGGTTTTGGGGGAATAGATCCTCCCAAGGCGAGATATTGCCGTAGTACAATTGTTCAATGATGGATTTCAAAATAAGTCAACTCCCTATGTATAACGTTATACACACATTATAGCGAGTATAACGTTATACGTCAAGAGAAAAATCAGTCTTTGTTATCCTTTTCGAAAAAATCTTCAATTGCCATGGTGATAAACTGCGATAGGTTTCCACCTGTATATTTTTCGGCAGCTTTTTTGAGCTTGTCTTTATATTCCAAGGGAAGATAAACAGAGGGACGGTAATAATGTTCCTTATTATATTCTTTGGTATATTGGCTTCTATCTGGACGCATTACTACACCTCCCAACACATAACGTTATGTGTTGAAGCCAGTATACCATAGCGCCGGAAAATTGTCAAAGGCCCGGCCGCGCCGCGGTCCGTGGAACAAAGATCCGGGGCATAGGAGCACACAGAAAAATTTTCTAAAATTTTAAGTTCATTTAAGGTTCGGCATGTATCCTTAGGGCAAGCTCCCCGGGACGCGGCGGTTTTCCGCCTGCGCATCCGAAGCGGAGACAGATCAGACTATGCCATGGAGGACTTCAAAATGAACCGAAACAAATTTGTGACACTGCTGACCTGCTGTGTGTTCCTCGTCAGCGTTTTCGCATCCCAGAGCTATGCCTGGGACCTCCCGCCCGCAGGATTCGATTCCACCGATGATAAGATCCACTACATCAACGTCAATCCCGATGAGATCAGCGATTCGTTTTTGGTGGAAAGCAACGGGCAGTATCTGCTGGTGGATACCAGCAACCCGGACCTTGCCACCGGCGGTGCCCAGGCCATTGCCGACGACACGGCAAACGTCAATGCGGTCATCCGCTATCTCCAGGGCCTCGGGGTCGAGACCCTGGACTACGTTGTGATGACCCACAACCACTCGGATCATATCGGCGGCATCAGCCGGCTCTGCCAGGAGGGGCTGATCGGCGGGGAGACCACCGTGATTTACCGGAGCGGCGAGCCGACCCTGGAGGATTTCACCAATCCCGACTGGGAAAATTCCCGCTATTTCCGTCTGGCCATGGACGCCATCAAGACCACCGGGGCAAAGACCGTCTGCCTGGCCCAGGAGCGTCTGACCCAATACCGGCTTCAGCTCGGAGATTTTTCCATCGAGTTTTTGAATCTGGACAACGACGGGGACGGCGTTGTGGATTTTGACCGGGAAAACGAAAACAACAACTCCATCGTCCTGCTGGTCACCAAAGGGACGGTGGATACCCTCCTGGCCGCCGACATCGAGCAGGAGGTGGAGCAGGCCATGCTCGGGCAGCTTGGAAAGGTCGAGGTGCTGAAGGTCCCCCATCACGGCATCCGCACCTCCAGCAGCTACGAGTTTCTAAAGGAGCTCCAGCCGGAAACGGCGATCATTACCGCCTACGGCTATTCGCAGTTCGGCGCCTATGAGTATCTCCGGAGCATCGGCACGGAGATCTATACCACCGGCTGCTGCACCGAGCCTGCCATTGTGGAGCTTGTGATGGACGATCATTATGAGATCCACGGCGCCGCCGGGCTGGAGCTCTCCGCCGAGGAAGGCTGGCACACCTGGCTGGATCACGATTACTATGTGAGAAACGGCCGGGTCCTTCGGGACGGCTGGGAGCGCATCAGCGGGACCTGGTACTGCTTTAACGAGGATGGCATCCTGCAGGACTAACATTTTTATGCGAAACGTCCGCCCAACCCAGGGCGGGCGTTTTTCTTGCCCCGGGCGGAGAAAATCCTGCGGAAATATGGAATTTTCCGCAGTGCTTTGCTATACTGTAACCATTCTTTACGATGGGAACGATTCTTTATGAAACGACTGGTCATTGGCGTGCTGGCCCATGTGGACGCCGGAAAAACGACCCTGTGCGAGGGGCTGTTATACTGTGCCGGCGCCATCAAAAAGCTGGGCCGGGTGGACCACGGCGATGCCTTTTTTGATACGGACCTGCAGGAGCGGGCCCGGGGCATCACGATCTTTTCCAAGCAGGCGGCGCTTTCCCTGCCGGATGCGGAGATCACCCTGCTGGACACGCCGGGCCATGTGGATTTCTCCCCGGAGATGGAGCGCACGCTGCAGGTTCTGGATTATGCCATCCTGGTCATCAGCGGAACGGATGGCGTGCAGAGCCATACAGAGACCCTGTGGCGGCTGCTGGAGCGGTATCAGATCCCGACGTTTTTGTTTGTGGGCAAGATGGACCTGCCGGGGGCAGAGCGTGGGGCATTGATGGCCCAGCTCCAGTCCCGTTTGCACGAAAACTGCGTTGACGTTTCCGAGGGGCTTACGGATCAGGTCCTGGAGCGCCTGGCCATGTGCCGGGAACCGCTGCTGGAGGAGTATCTGGACTCCGGCAGCATTCAGCAGGCGCATATCTGCGAGGCCGTCTCCCGGCGGGCGGTGTTTCCCTGCTGCTTTGGTTCGGCTCTGAAGCTTTCCGGGGTGGCGGAATTCCTGGAGCGGCTCGTGCAATTCACGCAGGCCCCGGCGGCTTCCGAGACCTTTGGCGCCCAGGTCTTTAAGATCGCGCGGGACGGCCAGGGAAACCGCCTGACTTATTTGAAGGTCACAGGCGGCGTTCTGGCGGTCCGGACGGCCCTGTCGGGCGTGGCTGCGGACGGAACGCCCTGGTCGGAAAAGGTGACGGACCTGCGCGTATATTCCGGCGAAAAATATACATCAGTTGCCCAGGCGCCCCAGGGAACGGTCTGCGCGGCGGCGGGCCTGACCCATACGTTTCCGGGCATGGGCCTGGGGGACCGGGCTGCCGGGACCCCCTCCGTGCTCCAGCCGGTGATGACTTACCGGGTGGAGCTGCCGGAGGACTGCGACGCTCATACGGCCCTTTCGCGGTTCCGCCAGCTGGAGGAGGAGGAACCGCAGCTGCACACCGTGTGGAACGAGGCCCTGCAGGAGCTGCGTGTCCAGCTGATGGGGCAGGTGCAGCTGGAGATCCTGCGGGAATTGGTGAAAAGCCGCTTTCAGATGGATGTGCAGTTTTCAAAGGGCAGCATCATCTATCAGGAGACCATTGCAAACACGGTGGAGGGCGTAGGACACTTTGAGCCCCTGCGGCACTATGCGGAGGTGCACCTGCTCCTGGAACCGGGCCCGCGCGGCAGCGGGCTCGTATTTGCCACGGATTGCAGCGAGGATGAACTGGACCGCAATTGGCAGCGGCTGATCCTGACCCATTTGGCGGAAAAGCCGCATCTCGGCGTATTGACCGGCGCCCCCATCACCGATATGAAGATCACCCTGATGGCGGGCCGTGCCCACTTAAAGCACAGCGAAGGCGGCGATTTTCGCCAGGCGACCTACCGCGCGGTGCGCCAGGGGCTGATGCAGGCGGAGAGTGTGCTGCTGGAGCCGTGGTATGCCTGCCGGCTGGAGGTGCCAACGGAAGCGGTAGGGCGTGCCATGAACGATCTCGAGCGGATGCACGGGACCTTTTCCCTGGAAGAAAGCGCGGGGGATATGGCGGTCCTCACCGGCAGCGTCCCCGTCTCTGAAATGCAGGATTATCAGCTGGAGGTGGCGGGATATACCCGTGGCCGTGGCCGGCTTTCCTGCCGCTTTGACGGCTATGCCCCCTGCCATGACCAGGCGGCGGTGGTGTCCGCCCTGCAATATCAGCCCGAGGCGGATCTGGAAAATACGCCGGATTCCGTGTTTTGCAGTCATGGGGCCGGGACCATCGTCAAGTGGGATCAGGTCAAGAACCATATGCATTTGCCCAGCTGTCTCGCCCCCGCTCCCGAAGAGGCGCCGGAGGAGCGCTCCTGGGCCCAGCGCGCCGCGGAATTTTGTGCGGCAGTTGCCACGGATAAGGAGTTAATGGCGATTTTTGAACGGACCTACGGCCCCATCAAGCGGGACCTTACGACAGCGCTGCGGACGCCAAGATCCCCGGATCCCGTTCATAAGAAGCAGCGTCCCAGCCCGCCCCCGGCAGGGCCGGAATATCTGCTGGTGGATGGGTATAACATTATTTTCGCCTGGGAGGATCTGAAGCAATTGGCCCAGGAGGACCTGGAAAGCGCGCGGCAGCAGCTCATTCACCGGCTCTGCAATTATCAGGGTGTCCGCCAATGTGAGCTGATCTTGGTGTTTGACGCCTACAAGGTGAAAGGGAATCCCGGCTCCGTAGAGCGGATCGGCAATATCAGCGTTGTCTATACCAAAGAGGCAGAGACAGCGGATATGTATATCGAGCGGGTCACGCACCAGCTCGGCGCCAAAAAACGGGTGCGTGTGGCCACCTCAGACGGGCTGGTGCAGATGATCATTCTGGGCCATGGGGCCCTGCGCGTTTCAGCCGACGGCTTTCGGCAGGAGGTGGATGCGGCGGAGCAGGCGGTCCGGGCGTTCCTTGCAAACCAAAACAGATAAGAATACGCGGGAGGCAAATGCCTCCCGCGTTTGCTGTATCTACCGCGGCTTTTTGTGCAGCCGGGATGCCGGCGGCGGTTCAATTCTTCCCGTGGGCAAAGCTATCTCCCGTGGGAAGCACATGATCGGTCTTGTTCGTGGCCTCCTGATACCGCAGGAGGATAAAGGATTGTAGGACGATGAACAGGTCATCCGTGTTGGTGAGATCCAGCTTTAAGATCTGATTGATCTGGTTCAGCCGGTATTTTAAGGTGTTCGGATGGATGAACAGCTCCTTTGCCGTTTGCGCTTTGTTCTGGTTCAGCTCCAGATACCGGCGCAGGGTCTGCACCAGTGCAGTATCGTTGTCCTCGTCGTACCGCATCAGATCGAGGAACCCGGGGGGCATCAAAGATTCCAGGGAACTAAAATAGGAACACATTTCGCAGATGTGGTAGGGCACACAGCGGGAATAAAGATAGACCATCTGCGAGGAGTGGTACAGTCCGGAGAAATACATGGCCTTTCTCGCCTGCAGATATCCGTTTTGAAGCGAAAGGAGATTGTCAAATTCGTTGCTCAGACCGCAGTAAAATCCGTATTTCTGCAGCAGCGGAATGATCCGCTCCGGAATCTGCGTGTTGGGAGAACTCATATGCTCCGTGGAGATCAGCATCACCATCCAGCCCTCAAAGAACACAAAATGCGAGGCTGGAAATTTGACAGATATCTGTTCGGCCATATGCTGCAGGGAAATGGGGGTGTATTCTTTCATATCCGTACTTCGGTCGATCATCAGCACCAGCATCCTGCGGTATAGCAGCTTGGTGTCCTGCTGGCGGCGGAACAGCATTTCCTTGGAGAGGTTGCTGCCGTTTAAAATGTCGTGCATCAGCTTTTCCACAGAAAAATCATCGTGATACGCAAAGTCCCGGCTGCCCGCCAGGGAAACGGAAAGATAGCTGCCCAGCAGTTTGGCGGCGTCATAGTCGCGCGCCAGGATGCTTTTCTGCACCGCAAACACATACAGATAGCCCAGCAGTCCCTGGGGGAACTGAATGGGGATCACGATATACTCGTCATGGGACCCGGGGTCTGCGTCTCCCTCCGTATGGGAGGCCTGGCTGTATTGGGCGTATTTTGATTTCAGATAGCCGTTGTCCGCAAAGCGGCTGAGCCAATGCTTGTCCTTGCCGGTTTGGCCGACATATTTGACGGCATAGTTCGAGGATGTTACCACCACGGGGTTTTCCAAAAACTCCGCGCCGATGTTCAGCACCGTCTGGGTGGTGTGCCCGGCCAGGAGCTTGCGTGAGAATTCCTTCAGCGGTGAATGCTCCTGTCCGCTCTGATATAAGAATTCGTTCAGCAGGTTCATAGTCTCAAACTGGCTGGCGTTGTCCAGCAGGATCACAGCATTGTGGGCAAACAGGTCATTCCGAACGATCTCCCGGCGCTCGTTGGCGACCAGCGTTGGCGGCAGCTTGCCCATGGGCTCGATGTGATGGAGCTGATCGTAAGTGGTCACATACAGGCATTCTGTGTTGCAGCAGGCACCGATGCCGGTGGAGGTGATGGGGAGCTCCGAGATCTGCGTAAATTGCAGGTCGGGATCGTCAAATACAGTGATCGGTGTGCGCTGCTGCAGAAACTCAACCAGATCCAAATACTTAAAAAACATAATACGCTGTACAAAGCATGCCGCTTTGTAGTCCTCCCTCACGTAGTTTCTGGGGTGTTGTCCATTGTGATATCTCTTTAATTTTTTCGATGCGATTTGTCCAAATGCAACATGGAGCAGGCTCCGGTGACTATGTTATATTAATTTTGTAAATTAGTCAAGAAACCGCGGTCTTGGCGATTACAAGAGAAACGAGGTAACGCTATGGATTTTACGCAAGAGGTCCTGAATAGACTGACTGCGCTGGAAGCCGAGCTGGATTCCGCAAAAAAGCAGTTAAAAGCAGCCGAGCGTGGGAATGACTATCGTGAGATCATGAATGCCATTGCCGCACACTCCTACTGTTACAACAGTCATTCACAGGCCTATGAGGTGGAGCATTTCTGGACCAAGGAGAAACCGGATTCCTATTATAATGCCTGCACCAGCCCCGAGGGGGTCAAGGCCTACTATGTGGGCAACACCCGCAAAGCCCGGGACCGTCAGCGGGAGATCGTGAAGCAGGTCTACGGTGTGGAGCTGCAGGAGCCGCAGAATGTCGGCTACCGTGTGTTCAATATGCTGGGAACGCCCTATGTGGTCATTGCCGAGGACGGCATGACGGCCCAGGGGATCTGGATGGAATTTTCCTATAAGAGCCATCTGGATGCCGGGGGGCAGGCCAGTCCTGTGGCGTCTTTGGGCAAAACCTGCGCGGAGTTCGTCAAAGAGGACGGGCACTGGAAGATCTGGCGTATGCGCGGGATGCCCGGCGGCTTTGACCTGGATATCCCCATGGCTCAGCACAAGTCCATGGAGGAGATGACGGAGGCGGAGCGGGAATATGCCACCCGGGAGATGAACTGGGCCTACTTCCCTTTCTCTGACGAGGAAAAGGCGGTTTTAAAGCAGCGGTTTTTGACCACCGAGCACGACCCCATGGGATACAGCGCCACGGTGCCCTATATCCCGGAGGACCCCCCGCTGCCCCAGCCCTACGAGACCTGGAACGAGGATATCTCCCTGTTCCACTTCTCCGATGAGCCCTTTGTTCTGCCCCCGCATATGCTCGCCTATGAAGAAAAACTGAAAAAAGAAGGAAAGCTGTAAATCAACCTGGAAAGGGGAAAGGAATTGCTATGAAAACTATGTTGAAAAGGACTTTTTCCGTACTATTGGCATGCCTGCTCTGCCTGACGGTGCTTTCAGGCTGTCAGGGTGCCGGGGAGGATTCCGGCCCGGCGTCCGTGGCGGGTCCTCCTGCACATAGACCGCGGCA
>CABSAB010000006.1 GCA_902475515.1 uncultured Eubacteriales bacterium
TTTTGTTACCGAATTCACCCCCTCCGCGGGGCTCCTGGACGCCACGGCGTTCAGCTCCTGCCCGGCCACGTTCCCCGCCAGAAATTCATAATACCCCTGGCAGGCAATCATGGCTCCGTTGTCGCCGCAAAGCGAGAGCGGCGGCAGATACAATTCCGCCCCGACACGCTTGCATTCCTGCTGGAATGCCGCCCGGATATGGCTGTTTGCCGCCTCCGGGCTGAAGACCGCCAGCTTCCCGTGGCCCGTCTCCCTGAGGGCTGCCATGGTCCGGGGCACCAGCATATCTCGCACCGCCGAGACAAAGCTCGCGCACAGATCGGGGACGTTCAGTTCCTCGCCCTTCTGCGCGGTGTTGTGGATGATGTTCAGCGTGGCGGTCTTCAGCCCGGAAAAGCTCATGTCATAGCCCTCGATTTTTGTGCGGGGTAGGGGATAGGTTGTGGGGTCGCCCCTAACGCTTCGCTCGTCCAGCGCCTTGCCGCCGGGATAGGGCATCCCCAGCACCCGGGCGATCTTGTCAAAGCACTCGCCCGCGGCGTCATCCCGGGTGGCACCCATGACGCGGATATCGGTGTAATCCCGCACGTCCAGGATCAGTGAGTTTCCCCCCGATACGCTCAGGCACACAAAGGGCGGCTTCAGTTCCGGAAAGGCAATGTAGTTTGCCGCAATGTGCCCACGAATATGGTGCACCGGAATGATGGGGATATTCAGCACCAACGCCGCCGCCTTGGCAAAATTCACTCCCACCAGCAGTGCCCCGATGAGCCCTGGCGCGTAGGTCACGGCAATGGCGCTAAGGTCCTGCCGGGTGATGTTTGCTTCCTTGAGCGCCTGCTCCGCCAGACCCGAGATGGCTTCCATGTGCTTGCGGGAGGCGATCTCCGGCACCACGCCGCCATAGATGGTGTGCATGTCGATCTGACTCAGCACGCAGTTCGATAAAATCTCCCGCCCGTCCCGGCAGACGGACACGGCGGTCTCATCGCAGGAGCTTTCAATTCCCAGGATCAGCATGAGCATCCTCCTCAAAAAACAGTGTCATCAGCAGCGCGTCCTCCGTGGGTTTTTTATAATACCGGGGCCGCCGGCCCACTTCCCGAAACCCCATGGATTGATATAATCCCACTGCCGCCGTATTGGACGGCCGCACCTCCAGGGTCAGCCACCGGAGGGATTTTTTTTGAAAATACGCCGCCATGGCAGAGATCAAGCGCTTTGCAACACCGCAGCCCCGGAATTCCGGCGCGGTGGCGATGGTCATAATGTCCCCGCCGTCGGGGCCGAACTGGCCCCCCAGGTAACCTGCCAGCGTATCTCCCTCCATAGCCGTTAGCCAGACGGCATAGGGATTCTCCAATTCCGCCCGGATGGAATTTTCGCTCCAGGGGGTGGAGAAGCAGGATGCTTCCAGCGCGGCAACTTGGGGAACCATGGCTTCGGTCAAAAACTCAAGCTTCATAGGATTCCTCAGTGTATTCCAGAATGTCACCAGGCTGACAGCGGAGCAGCTTGCACAGGCGTCCCAAGTTATCAAAATTGATCGCGTCCTGCTGTCTCAGGCTTTGCAGTGTTGATTCACTAAAAAGTTTTTCATTGCGAATTTTCCCTGTATTATACCCGGCTTCTTTCAGTGCGGCAAGAACATCTATTTTGTATTTAATTGGCATTGTATCACCTGCTTATAAATGTGACAACATTATACACTGATATTCGTGTAAAATGACGATTGATTTACACGAATATACGTGTATAATATAAACTGCAATTCGAATTGCGCAAGCACGTCTCCATTTGTTGCGACACGACCCTTCGTGGGGGCCGATATCCATATCGGTCCCCACCGCAACAGGCCGACGGGGACGCCGTTCCTACTTCGCCTCGAACCAGCTCTTTCCCGCATGAGCCTCTGCCACCAGCGGCACCTTCAGTTCGGCGGCGGCCTGCATCTCCTCTGTGACCAGGGCCATCACGGTCTCCGTCTCCGTCTCCGGGCATTCCACGATCAATTCATCGTGGACCTGCAAAACAAGCCGCGCCTGCAGCCCCTCCCGTTTCATGCGGTCATAGACCCGGATCATGGCGATCTTGATGATATCCGCCGCCGTGCCCTGGATGGGCGTGTTCAGCGCCATGCGCTCGGCCCCGGAGCGGACGTTGAAATTGCTGCTGTGCAGCTCCGGCAGCTCCCGCCGGCGGCCGTACATGGTCTCCACATAGCCGCTCTTTTTGGCGTCCTCCACCACAGACTGCATATACTGCCGGACCCCCTGATAGTGGCCCAGATAGTTGTCGATATATTCCCGTGCTTCCTTGCGGGAAACGCCGATGTCCCCCGCCAGGGAGAAATCCGAGATGCCGTAGACGATGCCGAAATTCACCGCCTTGGCGCTCCGGCGCATCTGGGGCGTCACCTCCGCCGGGGCCACGCCGAAGACGCTGGCCGCCGTCACCGTGTGGAAATCCTCCCCGGACCGGAACGCCGCCTGCATCACCGGGTCATCCGCCACATGGGCCAGCACCCGCAGCTCGATCTGGCTGTAATCCGCGTCCACCAGCACCCAGCCCGCCCGGGGCACGAACATCTTTCGGATCTCGCCCCCCAGCTCCGTCCGCACGGGGATATTCTGGAGGTTCGGCTCCGTGGAGGAAAGCCGCCCGGTGGCGGTAACGGTGTTTTGGAATGTGGTGTGGATGCGCCCATCTCCGGCGATGACCTTCAGTAAGCCCTCGGCGTAGGTGGAATGCAGCTTGGTGAGCATCCGGTAGTCCATGATGGCGGGAATGATGGGATGCTTGTCCTTGAGCTTTTCCAGCACGTCCACATTGGTGGAGTAGCCGGTCTTGGTCTTTTTTCCGTGGGGAAGCTCCAGGGTCTCAAACAGCAGCGTCCCCAGCTGCTTGGGGGAGTTGATGTTGAAGGGGCCGCCCGCGTAGCCGTAGATCAGCGCCTCGCAGTCGGCGATCCGTTGGGACAGCATCTGCCCAAAGGCCGCCAAAGTGTCCTTATCCACCGCGATCCCCACATGCTCCATCTCCGCCAGCACCGGGCAGAGGGGCGCGTCGATATCCCGGTAGACCTGCTCCATGCCCCGCTCCCGGACCAGCTCCGGCAGCTTTTGGCCCAGAAGGGAGATGGCCGCCGCCTGACCGGGCAGGTCCTCGGGAAAGCTTTTCTGACAATACTGCCGGCACAGGTCCGCCACGGGATATTTCGACCGGCTGGGCTCCAGCAGATATGCCCCCAGGGCCGTATCATAGGCAATGCCCTCCGCCGTAATGCCCAGCTCCAGAAGCCGGGCCGCCAGCGCCTTGCTGTCATGGCAGATCTTCGCCGTATCCTTCGCTGCCAGTGCTTCCAGGAGCCTGGGCCACTCCATCAGCCCCAGCTCTGCCGCCGATGCGTGATAGACCGTATCCTCCAAAAAGACGGCAACCTCCTGCAGATCCTCCTGGACCGCCAGGGCTACAGTCTTTCCGGGCAGCTTTTCGAGCAATGCCTCCAGCGTGTCCGGGTCCGCCACGGGGATCACCCGCAACGCTTCCTCCTCCGCAGGCGCTTCGCTGCCCTCGGGCTCCAGCAGCCGGTACTTTTCAATGAGCCGCCCGAACTCCAGCGTCCGGAACAGCCCCAACACCGCCGCCCGGTCCCAGGGCCTGCGGATATTCTCCTCCGGCATGAACGCCACCGGCGCATTGCACCGGATGGTCGCCAGCTCATAGCTCTCATAGGCGGAATCCTTTCCCTCGGCCAGCTTCCGCCGCACCGCGGGCTTCAGGGATTCGTCCTCCGCATGTTCGCATACCGCGTCCAGAGAGCCGAATTTCTGCATCAGCTCCTTGGCGGTCTTTTCGCCCACGCCGGGCACACCGGGGTAGTTGTCGGAGGAATCGCCCATGAGGGCCTTCAGGTCGATGAGCCCCTTGGGCGGGAACCCGTACTCCGTCTCAAATACCGCCGGGGTATAGTTTACGCTCTGGGTCTTGCCGCCCTTGGTGGTCACCAGCTTGACGGTCACATGGTCATCCACCAGCTGGAGGGAATCCCGGTCGCCGGTGACGATCACGCAGTCCCAGCCCTGCTCCCCGCACACACGCCCGGCAGTGCCGAGAATATCGTCCGCCTCCCAGCCCTGTAATGCGTACATGGGGATATTCATGGCCGCAAGGATATCCTTCAAAATGGGCAGCTGGGTGGCCAGGTCTTCGGGCATGGGCTTCCGGGTGGCTTTATAGCCCGCATAGGCCTCGTGGCGGAAGGTGGGGCCTTTTTCGTCAAAGGCCACCGCCAGAGCGTCAGGCTCCTCCTCGTCCAGCAGGGATTGCATAATATTGAGAAAGCCGTAGATGGCGCCTGTGGGCTGCCCTGCCCGGGAGGAGAGGTAGCCCACTCCATAGAACGCGCGGTTGACAACGCTGTTGCCGTCCAGGATCATTAGTTTCATATACATCACCTTTAAATTGTGGATTGGGATACTAGTCGTTTTTTGTGGGGACACTCTTATCAAACTTGCAATTACTGAACGCGCAAAGCGCGCCTAACCAATCCGGAAGCAGTATCGACTTTCGAGGAAAGAGATTCCATAAGAGGAAACCGGGAGGTACTTGCAAATTTGATAAAGTCTTTCGGCAAATCCGTAAAACGTTCCTTACACATCCTCATCCGGAACGTACTGAATCAAATCCCCGGGCTGACAATTCAAGAGTTTGCACAGCTTGTTCAGGTCATTGAAATTCAAGGGCTTGTGCTCCCGGAATTTTTGTAAAATAGATTCTCCTATTAGCTTTTCTTTTCTAATTTTGTTGGTATTATACCCTGCCGCTTTAAGTGCTGGTATCATCTCTACTTTATATACAATTGCCATTTTCTCACCTCATTGTAAAAAATGCAACAGGAATACATTGATTTTCTGTGTAAAATGCTGCTTGAATTACATTATATATCTGTGTATAATTAAGCCATCACATAAATCTTTTTCAAAGGAGTGTTTCCCGTGAAACCTACACTGCAAAAACTCTATAACGGCGAGATCCGCCCTGACCTCCACGCCCCGGAAACCGACGAATTCCTGGACAACCGCAACAAGTTCAATAAAAACTTTGCCGCTCTGAAGGACTTCATGCCGGAGCTGGAGCCAAAGATAACCGCCCTCCTGGATGACCATGATATGATGTGCGAAGCCGAGCGGAAAGATATGTTCCAATACGGCTTCGACCTGGGCGTGCGCCTGGTTCTGGAAGCGCTCTCCCAAGCATAACACCGCGCCCGGTCAATAGTACATAAACAGATTGCACTTGATCATCCCGTTATACAGCTTCCGCTTCTTGGTACACCGTTTCCCGTAGTACCGCTCCAGCTCCTCCTCGGAGGAGATGATATACTGGCTGTAGTCCTTGACGCCGGCCATATGTTTTCCAAATTCCCGCAGCAGCTGCTGGGCCTGCCGCTGCTCCAGCATCCGCTGGCCATAGGGTGGATTGGTGACGATGACACCCCGGCCCTCCGGCAGCGTCAGGGTCCGGGCGTCCGCCTCAGCAAAGGTGATGCAGTCGTCCACCATGGCCTTTTTGGCGTTGCTCCGGGCAATGGCCAGGGATTTGGGGTCGATGTCCGATGCAAAGATGCGATAATCCCCGTGGAATTCCAGGCTGATGGCCTCGGCTCTGGCCGCCTGCCACAGCTCCTTCCGGCTCATGGCCCATTTTTCACAGGAAAAGCTCCGGTTTAGCCCCGGGGCTCTGTTTTTTGCCATCATGGCCGCCTCAATGGCGATGGTGCCGGAGCCGCAGAAGGGGTCCACGAAATTGTCCCGGCCCCGGTATCGGGCCAGGGTCACCATAGCCGCCGCCAGGGTCTCCCGCAGGGGGGCGTCGTTGCCCACGGCCCGGTAGCCCCGCTTATGGAGCCCTGCTCCGGTGGTGTCGAGGAACAGCTCCGCCCGATCCTTCATAATGGAAAATTGCAGCTGATACAGCACCCCGGTCTCCGGTAGCCAATGCTCGTGGTATTGCTCCCCCAGACGCTTTGCCGCGGCTTTTTTGATGATGGCCTGGCAGTCGGGCACGGAGTGGAGCCGGGAGTTCAGGCAGTACCCCTTTACGGGGAATGCCCCATCCCTGGGGATGACCGCCTCCAGAGGCGTGTGATATACCCCCTGGAACAGCTCCTCAAAGCTCTCCGCCGGGAACGCCGCCAGCCGAAGCAGTACCCGCTCGCCGGTCCGCAGCCGGAGATTGACTTTGATGATCTCCGAAAAGCCGGCCTGAAACAGCACCCGGCCGTTTTCCGCCTGGACATCCTCCAGGTCCATTTTCCGCAGCTCCTGGGCCACCAGTCCCTCCAGCCCAAACAGGCAGGGCACCGCACACGTCCATTTTTCCATAGGATTCTCCAATCATACTTATATATAAATATAATTATACCGAACTTCCGCGCAAAGTGCAATCATTCCCTGAAAAAAGGACCCCGCGGCCAGCCCAAAACAACAAATTGTATCAAAGGGCGCAAGGGGACAATTGCGCCCGGGGGTGTGTTGTGGTATGATAATCTTACGAATTCATAATTACTGCGCCCCGGGAGGTGTGTATATGGCGACCCTGCAAAACCGGGACCTGCTCTCCGGCAGTGTTCCCAAGCAGCTCATTGCGTTTTCACTGCCTTTTTTGGCGGCTAATGTGCTCCAGTCGGTATATGCGGTGGTGGATATGATCATCGTGGGCCAATTCGTAGGCTCGGCGGGCCTGTCCGGTGTGTCCATCGGCAGCCAGATCGCCAGCTTGTTCACCTCCACGGGTATGGGCCTTTCCATGGGCGGCCAGATGATGCTGGCCCAGTTTAAGGGAGCGGGGGATGAAAATGCCCAGCGGGAATCCATCGGCACCATGCTGAGCTTTATGCTGCTGCTGGGCATTGTCCTGGCGATCCCCTGCATTGTTCTGGCAAAGCCCCTTTTGACCCTGCTCCGCACTCCCGGAGAATCCTACCGGGACGCCTATTGGTATTTCATCATCAGCGCTCTGGGGATTGTATTTATCTTCGGCTACAATTCCGTGTGTGCCGTGCTGCGGGGACTGGGGGATTCCAAGCGGCCCATGTACTTTGTGGCGGTGTCCACGGTGACCAATATCCTGCTGGACCTGCTGTTTGTGGGCGTGATGAAAAAGGGAGCGGGCGGCGCCGCTGCAGCCACCATCATTGCCCAGGGGGTCTCGTTTCTCATTGCCGGAGTGTATCTCTACATCCACCGGGAAAGCTTTGTATTTGACTTCAAGCGGAGAAGCTTCAAGATTGTGGGCGCACGGCTTAAAACCATGCTGAAGGTGGGCATTCCCTTTGCCCTGCAATTTTCCATGCTGATGATCTCCATGCTGTTCGTGGTGGCCCTGGTGAACGATTTCGGCGTCAGTGCCTCGGCGGGCTACGGCGTGGGCGGCAAGGTGGATAATTTTGCCACTCTGCCGGTATACGCTTTCTCCTCGGCAGCCTCCACCATGGTGGGGCAGAACATCGGGGCCAAGCAGTATGACCGGGCCCGGTCCGTGGTCCACTGGTGCGTGGGGCTGACCCTTTGCTGTGAGCTGGTGGTCTTTGCCCTGGTGCAGATCTTCGCCCCGCAGATCGTCTCCATCTTCAATGGAGAACCGGAGGTGATCGCCGTGGGCACGTCCTATCTCCATCTGATGGCCTTTGCCTATCTGGCCCACTGCGCCCTGGACGGCTATCAGTCCATGGCAAACGGCGTGGGCTTTTCCATGCTGAGCTTCATCTGCTGCACGGTGGATGGGCTGGTGGTGCGCATTCCCCTGGCGTATTTATTCGGATCTGTGCTGGGCATGGGCATCCAGGGGGTATTTCTGGGCTGCATGATCGCCCCGTTCTCGGCGGCGCTGATCTCCGGCATCTATTTCTACTCCGGGGTCTGGAAAAAGCAGAGCTTGGTGAAGTAGATGATAAAAATGGGAGAAAAATCCGGAAAAAGGGTGCAATTTTTGCGGATTGTCAGGCTGCTGTTCTGCTGCATTTTTTGATATCTAAGCAATGTGCACATTTTTGAGGGTATGATGCAAACAGACCGCACAAAATTTTACGAAAGTATTGCGGAATTGTAATGTTTGTGCTACATTCAGTATAAAGTGCCGTGCCGTCCGGGAGGCGGCAGCGCTGCTTTATAAACATCTGATTTGGAAAAGAGGTATGTTATGAAAACGAAAAAGATCCTTGCGCTTCTTTTGGTCATGGCCATGATGCTGGCCGTGTTCGGCGCCTGCGGCGACGGCAGTGCGTCTGATCCGGCCCCGGCCTCCGAGGCCCCTGCCGAGACCCAGCCTGCACAGGCCCCCGAGGTGTCTGCCGAGCCCGCGCCTGTGGAGGAGCCCGCTTCCGCCGAGGAGCCCGCCTCCACCGTGGAGGACGCCCCCGCTGAGGGTGGTCTCATCACCACGGACTACAAGTACGACCTTCCGCTGTTTGACGATGACTACACATTCTCCATGTGGGTCAGCTTCTCGGATAATATGTCCACCTTCATGCCCAACCAGTTTGCTGACAATCTGGGCTATAAGAAGGCTGCGGAGATGACCGGCGTGGACGTGGACCTGGTGTGTATTTCCACCGCCGCCAACTCCGAGCAGTTTAACCTGCGGGTGGCCTCCGGCGATCTGCCCAACGTCATCACCAACGTCAGCATGCTCTGGACCGGCTCCTATGATTCCGCAATTGATGACGATGTGTTCATCGACCTGACAGAAATGGTCGAGAACTATATGCCCGCCTACAAGGAGTGCTATGACCAGCTTTCCGATGACGTAAAGCGTCAGCTGCACACCGACGAGGGCAACTTCCCCCGTCTGTACTCCATCAACAACTACCCTGACGGCGCCACCGAGGGCGCGTTCGTCCGCACCGACTATCTTGAGAAGGTCGGCATGGACATCCCCACCACCTATGACGAGCTGGATGCGGTACTCCGCGCCTTCCAGACCGAGCTGAACCTGCCTGAGCCTCTCATGGCCACCTCCGGCATCGTTCACACCTCCAACGCCCTGTGCTCCGGCTATGGCGTTAACGGCGGATTCTCCACCTTCCCCATGTTTGCCGATCCCTATTATGTGGTGGACGGTCAGGTGCACTTTGGCGTGATCGAGGACGGCTATAAGGAGTACATGGAGATGTTCTCCACCTACTATGCCGACGGCATCATCAGCCCCGACTTTATCTCCAAAAACCAGAACCCCATGGAGTTCGGCGGAACCATTTCCTCCGGCGACGTGGGCGTGTTCTTCGGCGAGACCAATATGGTCCCCAACTATATCGACATGGGTCAGGCCACAGATCCCGACTTTGCCATTGCCCCGCTGCCGCCCATCACCAAGACCGAGGGTGAGGCCACTCATTTTGCCTCCGAAAAGTCCCCCATCTCCGGCCGTGTGGCGCAGATCGCTGTGTCTCAGAACCAGGAGACGGACCTTGAGAAGCTGGGCAAATACCTGGACTTCTTCTTCACCGAAGAAGGCGCACTGCTGTCTGCCATGGGCGTGGAGGACACCGCCGATCAGGAAGGCTCCTACGTCTGGGATGAAAACGGTGAGCTCCAGTATTCCGACACCTGGAACAACAGCGAGCTTTCCGAGATGGAAAAGCCCACCTATTATATCTTCTCCTGCATGCCGATGCTGTGCCCCAAGACGCCGTCCTCCTATAAGCTGGACCTCCAGTTTGAGTGCGCCCCCGTCTGGGAGACAAATGCCGACAGCGCTTATCAGATGCCCGGCGCCATCTCCATGACCACCGAGGAGAACGACCGGTACAACACCATCTATGGCGATATCCGCACCACCCTGGAGGAGAACCTCACAAGCTTCGCCACCTGCGAAAAGCCCATGAGCGAGTGGGATGCCTTTGTCCAGTCCATCTACGATCTGGGCATTGAGGAGTGCATCGAGATCCAGCAGGCTGCCGTGGACCGCTTCAACGAGAGAGGCGTGTGATCCTTCGGCGCACCTGATATAGCCGAAAGCCCCGCCGTGGAATTCCACGGCGGGGCTTTTTTCCCGCGAAGCCGACCGCTTTCGTTGACTTTTCTTGAAAAAATGGCTACAATACAAGAAATGTGGTCATCCTATCGGATGATACGGAGGAACGAAACTTATGCGAAAATTATGGATCATGCTACTTGGCCTGGCGGTGCTTTCCGGCTGCACCTTCGGCACTGGGGATTCGGGCGTATCCGCCGACCCGCAGGAGCCCGCAGTGGATTCCGTAAGCTGGGGTGTTATGGATCTGGAAAACGCAGCGCTGACGCCCCAGGCCGAGGCCTCGATGCTGGAGCCGGATGCGGATTCTGCCCTGGAGGAGCGCGGCGGAGAGGCCGCCCCCAGCACCAGTGCCCTGCCCACAACGCTTTTGGATGTGCTGCCGGGCAAGATCACCGTCTGGGTGGACGGACAGGCCTTGACCGGGGTGCTGGAGGACGGTGTCACGCTGGTGAGTGTTTCGGAGCTGCAGGCCATCTGGCCCTGGTTCCAGGGCACTGGCGACGGTGAGACCTGGACTTATACCGGACAGGCGGATTTTCCCCACGAGATCACCTGCCAGCGCCCCGAGGCCTATGACGGCAGTGGCGGCATCTGCTTCCAGGGGATTCATGAGGAATACTGGCTCCCGGTCCGCTGGATCAGCCAGGAGATCGGCGTGCGGCTCCTGTGGGACGAAGAGTGGGGTGACATCTACCTCAGCACCCCCGTCCGGGTGCGGGATATCCCCCAGGGCGTCCAGGTGCCGGTGCTGATGTACCATGCCGTGTCCGACGACCTGTGGGGCATCGACGAGCTGTTTGTCTCCCCCTCGGAGCTGGAAAAGCAACTGAGTTATCTCCAGGAAAACGGCTATGATCCCATTTTCTTCTCGGACCTGCCCAATCTCTCGGACTATGATAAGCCGGTCCTTTTGACCTTTGACGACGGTTATGAAAATAACTATACGGAGCTGCTCCCGCTGCTGGAGAAGTACGATACCAAAGCCACGGTATTCGTCATCACCGGCCTGCTGGAAACAGAGAACTACCTGACCGTCGAGCAGGTGAAGGCCCTGTCGGATTCTGATGTTGTGGATATCCAGAGCCACACGGTGCACCACAATGAGCTGCCCACCCTCTCCCGGGAGGATCAGGAGTACCAGCTTACCCAGTCCCAGCTGGAGCTGGCCCGGATCACCGGGAAGATCCCCTATGTCCTGTGCTATCCCACCGGAAAGCGGAACGATACCACAGTGGAGCTGACCCAGAGCTACTACAGCTTTGGCGTGGATATGAACGGCGGCCTGTGGACCACGGCGGACAACTATTACCGGGTGCCCCGGATCTATATCTCCCGGGAGGACACCCTCAGTTCCTTTGTGGCCAAGCTGCCCTGAGCGCGGGAAACATTGACTTGCGTCAAAAATACTGCTATAGTAATATTCACGATATCTTCACAGAACGGAAGTGAATGCCCTTGGCAATCATGACAAAAACAGCCCACCGGGAGGACGGCGCCGAACAGCCTTCCATTAAATGCGGCATGTTCCGCATCCGGCTCCCCTTTATTCACGCCCCCTGGGAAATACCAGAGATGATCCAGGCCATCGTGGTCTTCGTCACCGGTGTGTCAGCAGTGGCCTATTTGCAGGATATCTTCGGACTGCCCTTTTCTGTGGCGCTGTCCATCGTGTGTATCCATGAGCTGCTGTATATTTTTCAGAATCTGGTGGGCGATCCCATCGTGGGCGGCTGGGTCACCCCGGCCATTCCCCTGGTGACCACCTGGCTTTTGAGCTTCTCCGATACCACCGAGCGCATACAGGCCCTGATCATGCTGCAATTGATCCTGGGTATTTTGTATCTGGTGCTGGGCATCACGGGTCTGGCGGCCAAGCTGGTCAGTAAGGTCCCGGTGTCCGTCAAGGCCGGCATCCTCATTGGTGCGGGCTTCTCCGCCGTCATCGGAAAATATGGCTTTGCCGCGGTGGAAAATGGCGGTGTAGGCTTCTATGGCAGCCCCATCAGCTTCTCCATCGGCGTGCTGGCGGCGCTGTTTTTGCTGTTTTCCGTGGGCTTCAACAAGCAGAAGAAGAAGCCCGGCCATAAATTCATCAAATTCCTGGCCAAATGCGGCTTTGTGCCGGCGCTGCTGCTTGCCTATGTGGTAGGCATGATCGCCGGCGAGATTTCCACTCCGGTGAATGTCATGGCCGACGGCCTGATCTTCAACCCCATTCCGGGGCTCAAGTATGTGTTCCAGAATTTCTGTCTCATCGGCCTGGGCTTCCCCTCTTGGCATGTGATCTCCTCGGCGGCGGTCATGGCGGTGGTGGCCTACATCATCTCCTTCGGCGATATCGTCACCGGATCGGAGTTCCTGGAGGATACCAAGCAGTACCGGAAGGACGAGGCCCTTGCGGTGAACCCCAACCTCACCAACGTCTGCTGCGGCGTGCGGAACGTGATCCAGAGCCTGTTCTGCCCCACGGTGGTCCTGTCCGGGCCCCTCTGGTCTGCCATGATGGTGACCATCTGCGAGCGGTATAAGACCGGCAAGGAGAATATGTACTCCTTCTTCGGCGGCTGTATTACCTTCAACGTGGCGAAATGGATCTGCTGCCTGATCCTGCCTCTGGTGGCGCTGATCCGGCCAATCCTGCCCCTTTCCATGAGCCTGACACTGATGATCCAGGCCTTTGGCTGCTTCTATGTGGCCCTGGGCCTTTGCAAGAATAACACCCAGCGGGGCGTGGCCGGTCTCATCGGCGGCGTTCTGGCCATCACCAATCCCCAGACGGGCCTCATTGTGGGCATCGTGGTATCGTTTATCTGCGAATGGCTCCTGAACCGGGAGTTCGGCAGCAAGACCACAGAAGCCGCCCCTGCCCTGGAAGAGAGTACCCCCGAGGACTGAGCGCTATGAACATCATCATTTCCCCCGCCAAGCGCATGCAGGAGGACTACGACAGCCTGCCCTTTGGCGGACTCCCCAGGTTCCCTGAGAAAACGCAGATGCTCTGGGAGCATCTGCGGGGCCTGTCACCGGAAGCCCTGCGGGAGCTGCTCCAATGCAACGAGAAGATCGCCGGCCAGAACTACCGGCGCTTTCAGGAGATGCCGGATATGCCCCTGCGGACCCCGGCCCTGTTTGCCTATCAGGGCATCCAGTATCAGTACATGGGCGCAAAGAGCTTTACAGATCACCAGTATGCCTATCTCCAGGAGCATCTTTATATCGTCTCCGGCTTTTACGGCCTGCTCCGGCCCTGTGACGGTATTCACGCTTACCGGCTGGAGATGCAGGCAAAGCTCCGGACGGATTTTTGCAAAAACCTCTATGATTTCTGGGGCGAGGACCTGGGCCGGACCCTCTCCGAAGGGGGCCTGGTCATCGACCTGGCCTCAGAGGAATACAGCAAGGCCGCCCGGCAGGGGATCTCCCCGGCGACCCGCTGGGTCACGGTGCGCTTCGGACAGCTGCAAAAGGGTAAGCTCAAGGAGACTGGCACCCAGGTGAAGATGGCCCGGGGCGCCATGGTCCGTTATCTGGCGGAGCACGCCGTTTCCGACCCGGCGGAGATGCAGGGATTTACGGAGCTGGGCTACCGGTTTGATCCGGACCGCTCCCAGGAGGATGCACTGGTGTTCGTCAAGACCCCCGATCCGGCCTGACCGTTTTCGAACCCGCTACATACGATACCGAGGTGGTATGATCCATGCAGGAAACAAGCTTAAAAACATTGATCCTCCGGGCCCTGCTCGTGACGGGCGTAGTGCTGGCCCTGCTGGGCGTGCTGCGGCATTTCGGCGTGCTTTCCGTGGCGGCGGACCCGCCCGCGCCGGATGAGGTGGTAGCTGCCTGGGTGTGGGATGGCGCGCCCCCTGGTCTTTGATTCTGGTTTCATTACGTCCGGCTCCGGCCGGGCGTTTTTTATGGTTCCGACAGGATTTTGAAATATAATTGAAACAATGTTGCTACAAAAAGAGCAATAAACGACCATTTAGGGCAATAACCGTTGGTTACAATCCACAAAAAATGCCGGGAGAATCTATACTTTCGTGCATTGACGCTCTTCCGTCCTTTTTCCTATAATACAGCTAGACCAGAAAAATTTTAAGGAGGAAGAGAACATGAAAAAGCGAACTCTGGCGCTGCTGCTTGCGGCTGTGATGGTCCTGGGCCTGCTGTCCGCCTGCGGCGGCGATGCGGCCAGCACCAAAGACCCCGTTTCGGCTCCGGCCAGTGACACGGCGGACCAGCCCGAGACCACAGAAGCGCCTGCTGTTCCCGATGCCCCGGAGCCCCCGGCTTCCGATGCGGAGGATTCCGCCGTGGATGCAGAGACTGCGGGCTACGTCTATTCCGGCGAGTGGGCCGAATATCCCCTGTGTGAGCCCGGCGAGAAGACCCTGACCATGTGGACGGAGTTCCCCGGCTTCCTGACTATGGTGGGTATTGACAGCTATACGGGCTGCTCGGT
>CABSAB010000007.1 GCA_902475515.1 uncultured Eubacteriales bacterium
GACCCTTCGGAACTTTTTTCGCTGGTGCGCAAAAAGGATATTGACACAATGATGGAAAAATTTCCGGTAGAGCGCCTTCACTATGTGGCAGCGGATGGCGCAGCAAATTTTATGCGTTCGGACCTCAGCGCTATGGACAGGGAAACCTTTCAGATGTTCCTGAAATACCATCTCACCGTGTGCGAAAACCCTGACCTAGTAGGAGCCACGGCTCACAGCCTGGACGTTTTCAAAAAACTCTGATCAAGAGGAACGGAGGAAGCACAGATGAACACCTATGATTATTTGAACGACTACTATTCCGGCTACGACGAGGAGGGCCGCCTGCTGCGGGGGACTATGCCACCAGCATGGCATACATCCACAGGTATCTGCGGCCCGGCTGCCAGGTGCTGGAAATCGGGGCCAGCACCGGGCGATATTCGGTGACATTGGCCGGGGAAGGCTATGACGTGACAGCGGTGGAACTGATCCCCCACAATTTAGAAATACTCAGGTCCAAGGTCACGAAAGACATGACCATCCGGGCCGTCCAGGGCAATGCCCTGGACCTTTCCATGCTGGCAGATGAGACCTTTGACCTGACGCTGGTGCTGGGGCCCATGTACCACCTGTATACGGAAGCAGACAAAAAGCAAGCCATCTCCGAGGCCCTGCGGGTGACGAAGCGGGGCGGCATCGTGATGGTGGCCTATGCCATTTCGGATGCCAGCATTGTGGAGTATGTCTTTAAAGGCGGGAATCTCCATGAAGTCCTGGAGGAGGACCTCATGGACCCGGAGACCTTCGTGACGCATTCCCAGCCCCGGGACCTGTTTGAACTGGAGCGGAAATCGGACATTGATGCCCGGATGGCGGAGTTTCCCGTGGAGCGGCTGCACTATGTGGCCACGGACGGCCTTTCCTACTTCATGCGCCGGGAGGTCCTGGAGATGGATGAATCAACGCTTCAGATGCTTTTGAAGTATCACCTGACAGTGTGTGAGAACCCGGACCTGGTGGGTGCCACGGCCCACAGTCTGGATATTTTCCGGCGGCTGCGGTGAGTAATTGCCCTGTACAGCGGGAAAAATCTGTGGTACAATAACGAAAAATAACAATGTGAGAAATGAGGAAGTTCGATGGAAAAACTCATTGATTTGATCTCGGCACAGGTATCCCGGGCCTTTGAGCAGGCGGGTTTTGACCCCAGCTATGGCCGGGTGAGCGTATCCGGCCGGCCGGACCTGTGTGAATACCAGTGCAACGGCAGCTTGCCCGCAGCCAAGCTGTATCATAAAAATCCCATGGAGATCGCCGAGGCTGTGGTGGAGATTTTGCAGGACCACATGTCCTTTTCCACGGTGGAGGCGGTAAAGCCCGGATTTATCAACCTGCGGCTGGCCCCGGAGGCAGTCTCGGATTATGTAAACCGCATGGCGGCTGCGGAGAAATTCGGCCTCCAGGGGGAGGAGAACCCCAAAACCGTGGTCATCGACTACGGCGGCGCCAATGTGGCAAAGCCCCTGCATGTGGGGCATATTCGTCCGGCGATCATCGGAGAGAGCGTCAAGCGCATTGAGCGGTACTTTGGGAACACCGTCATTGGCGATGTGCACCTGGGCGACTGGGGCCTCCAGATGGGCCTCATCATCGAGGGCATCCGGGCCGAGCAGCCGGAGCTGCCGTACTTTGATCCGGATTTTCAGGGGGAATATCCCACGGAACCGCCCTTTACCATCTCGGAGCTGGAGCAGATCTATCCTGCCGCCTCCGCCCGGAGCAAGGAGGACGCGGCGTTTTCCGAGAAGGCCCACGAGGCGACCTTGAAGCTCCAGCAGGGAGACAAGGGCTATATGGCCATCTGGCGGCATGTGATGAACGTGTCTGTGGCCGATCTCAAGAAGAACTACGAAAATCTCAACGTGGAATTTGACCTGTGGAAAGGCGAAAGCGACGCGGAGCCGTATATCGCCGACATGGTGCAATATCTGAAAGACGGCGGCTACGCCGTGGAGAGCCAGGGTGCACTGGTGGTGGAAGTTCAGGAGCCGGAGGACAAGAAAGAGGTGCCCCCCTGTATCATTCTGAAATCCGACGGAGCCACCCTGTACGCCACTACCGACCTGGCGACCCTGGTCCAGCGGGAGCAGGACTATCACCCGGATAAGGTGCTCTATGTGGTGGATAAGCGCCAGGCCCTGCACTTTGAGCAGGTGTTCCGCACCGCCAAGAAATCGAAGATCATCCGCCCGGAGACGGAGCTGCAGTTTCTGGGCTTCGGCACCATGAACGGCAAGGACGGCAAGCCCTTCAAGACCCGCAGCGGCGGCGTCATGCGGCTGGAGTACCTGATCTCGGAGATCACCGAGACCGTCAAGGCGCGGATATTGGAGAACAACATTATTTCCGGGGACGCTGTGGACGAGATATCCGGCATGATCGCAGTGGCGGCGCTGAAATACGGCGACCTTTCCAACCTGGCCACCAAGGACTATGCCTTTGATATGGACCGGTTCTCGGCCTTTGAGGGAAACACCGGGCCCTATATCCTCTATACCATCGTGCGGATCAAGTCCATCCTCACGAAGTTTACCGAGGCGGGCGGAAGCCTGGAGGGGCTGAAGATTCTGCCGCCGGAAAACCAGATCGAAAAGGATCTGATGCTCCAGCTTTCCCGGTTTGCGGACAATCTCCAGCTTTCTTACCGGGACACCCAGCCCAACGTGGTGTGTGCGTATATCTACGAGCTGGCGGGGGCGGTGAACCGCTTCTACCATGAGACCCGCATTCTTGCCGAGGTGGACGCGGAGAAGCAGAAGGGGTATATCGCTCTCATTACGCTGGTGAAGCGTGTGCTGGAGACCTGTATCGATCTGCTGGGCTTTGAAGCGCCGGAGAAGATGTGAAATAAGGCCGGGGCGTGTTTCGGTGCGCCCCGGCCTTTCTGGAAAGGAAACGGAATGAATCGATACAAAGTAGTCATCTGGGATTGGAACGGCACCCTGGCAGACGATGCCAAAGCATCCCTGCTGGCCACCAATGATATATTAAAGAAACACGGGAAAGCGCCCATCGATATGGCGCAATATTACGAGTACATAGATACCCCCATCAGCCGGTTTTATGAGCATCTGTTTGACCTTGAGGAGGTGCCTATGTCGGTAATCGCCCCGGCTTTCCAGGTGGGCTACAACAAGTATTTTGGGGGACTGCACGACGGCGTGCCGGAGCTGCTGCGGGCGGTGAAGGGCCAGGGCGTCCGGCAGGTGGTGCTGTCCTCGGGCAATCAGAAGGTCATTGAGCGGGATATGGAGCGCCTGGGCATCCGGCCCTATTTTGAAGCTGTTTTGGGGGCGGAGGATTTGCTTGCCGGGAGCAAAACGGATCGGGGAAAGGCATGGGTAGAGGCCCAGAGTATCGCCCAGGCGGATATGGTGCTCATCGGCGACACCCTGCACGACTTTGAAACGGCCCAGGTCCTTGGGACGGACTGCATCCTCTGCGCCATTGGCCACCAGTCGGAGCGGGACCTCCGCACCGCCGGGGTGCCGGTAGTCACAGCCTTTTCCCAGCTGAAGGACTTGCTGCTGGAACCGGCAGCAGTCTCGTGAAAAAACCGTTGCAAAGGACGGGAAAAAGCGGTACAATGGAGAAAACCCAGGAGGACGTGATTCCCATGGATCGGCAGGAAATTCTATTTTATGAGGAACTGCAGAACAATGCGTTCCCCGCACTGCAAAATCTGATGTATGACGGCTGGAACGTGCGGTTCGGCGGAGGCTTTACCTACCGGGTGAACTGTGCCAACCCCATGTATGAAGAACGGCTTCCCATGGCGGAAAAGATCGGCTATGCGGAGGGGCTGTACCGGGATTCCGGACTTTCCATGGCGATCTTTAAGCTCCACGAGGGCATGGAAGCGGATCGGCTGGAAGCGGCGGAGAAGCTGCTGGATACCAAGGGCTACGCCACCGAGCGCCGGGGGAATATCTTCCTGTGTGACCTTGCGGCGTTTTCATACGAGCCCAAGACGGCGGTGAATATTCAGCGCCAAATGGATGATGCGTGGCTGTCCGGCTTTCTCACCATGAACGGCACCCAGGATGCCCAGCGGGAGGCGGCCATGGCGATGCTGAAGAACATCCACGAGCCGATTTTTGCGGCATCCATCTCCGAGGGCGGGCGCATGGTAGCCTGCGGCTTGGGCGTCATGGAGCGGGGCAATGTGGGGCTCTACGATATTTTCGTGGACGCCGCCTGCCGCCGGAGAGGCCTGGGGGCCGACATCTGCGCCGCCATCATGAACGCCGGAAAATCGGCGGGCTGCGGCAGGGCCTATTTGCAGGTGCTTTCGGACAACCAGGGGGCCAGAGCCCTGTATCGAGGCCTTGGCTACCGGGAAACCTATGAATATTGGTTCCGTACCAAACGCTTTTAAGGAGGAATTGCTATGAAAATCGCACGTTTTGTCTTAAAGATCGTAGGCGCATCCCTGACCTTTGCCGGAGCGGTCTGCCTGATCATTGGATTCTGGGATAAGATCTTTGGCGGCTGTAAGGGCTGCTGCGAGGATTAAAGGAAAAGAGCAACTGCCGGGAACATTGTTCCCGGCAGTTTTCGTCTGTTCTGTTAAAGCATACATAGCTCCACTCTAAATATACCCATCCACGCCCCGCACCGAGACCTCCCCGGTAAACACCACCCCGGTCTCCCCGGTGTCATAGCGCACCAGCAGCGCGCCGTTTTCGTCGATGCCCGTAGCCTCAGCCCGGCGGACGCTGTCGCCCCGGATGATCTTCACCTGACGGCCAATGGTGATGCAGTCCGTCGCATATTGGGTGATCCATTTGGACTTTTCCGAAAGGATGCCCAGGCTCAGCCTGTGCAGCTCCGAGATCAGGGTGGCGGCCAGACGGTTCCGGTCCACGGGTTTCCCGGTGGCCTGACGGAGGCTGACAGCCTTTTTCCGCACCTCCGGCGGGAAGTCCTCCGCCATCTGATTGCAGTTGATGCCGATGCCCATGACCAGATATTCCAGGGCTCCGCTCTCCCACTCCACGCTCATCTCCGTGAGAATGCCGGAGAGCTTCTGCTGGCCGATGATCAGGTCGTTGGTCCACTTGATGCCAGGGCGGAGGCCCGTGACGGCCTCCACGGCATTGCATCCCGCCACAGCCACCATAGCGGTCACATGGCCCACCTGGGTGGGCTGGAGGTCCGGCCGCAGGAGCACCGAGAGATACACCCCCACGCCCCGGGGGGAGGAGAAGCTCCGACCGGGACGGCCCCGGCCCCCGGTCTGCTCGTCGGAGAGGTACACCGAGCCGTGGGGCGCGCCGGCAATGGCCTCGCGCTTGGCCAGATTGTTGGTGGAATCCACCGTTTCCAGCACATGGACGGTATCCTTCCAGGGGTGATCCCCCAGATATTTCAGAATCTGCGCCCGGTCCAGGGACTCGGGGGCGCGGATCAGGCGGTAGCCCAGGTTGGTTACGGCCTCGATCTCGTAGCCCACGTCCCGGAGACGTTTGATTTGCTTCCAGACAGCGGCCCGGGTGATGCCCAGCTCACGGCTCATGACCTCTCCAGAGAGGAATTGATCGCCGGAAGCCTGTAAGAGTGTCAGCACTGTGGTCTTCATTGTAAACCTCACCTCGTTTCTTGCAGTTTACCATCCCGGGCGGGAATTTGCAAGTTTTTTCGTAGGGTGTAAAGGAAAATCTCTTGACAAGCCTGCCGGAATGTAGTACAATCCTAGCTGTTAAGCCGATCACCTTTACAGCTGGGCAGGAGGGAACCACATGGAACGGGATATGCTCACCTGCGCGCTGCTGTTTGACACCTACGGCGATATGCTCACGGAAAAGCAGCGGCTCTGCTGCGACCTCCGGTATAATCAGGACCTCTCATTGGGAGAGATCGGCGAGCTGGAGGGTATCTCCCGGCAGGCCGTTCGGGACAACCTGGTCCGGGCGGAGACCCAGATGCAGGAGCTGGAGGAGAAGATCGGCGCAGTCCGGCGGAATCTTCAGATCGAAGCCGCCGTGGAAGAACTGAACGCTGCGGCCCGGGCTGCCGGTGCCCTCGGGGCGGAAGCCCGGGAGGTCACAGAGCATATCAAACGGGCATTATCCTATATGGAGGAGGGGACCTATGGCCTTTGAGGGATTGACGGAAAAGCTTTCGTCTGCGTTTAAAAAGCTTAGAAGCAAAGGGCGGCTCACTGAAGCCGACGTCAAGGAGGCCATGCGGGAGATTCGTCTGGCCCTGCTGGAGGCGGACGTCAGCTATAAGGTGGTCAAGGACTTTGTGAAAAAGGTCACCGAGCGGGCCATCGGCAGCGATGTGCTGGAGAGCCTGACTCCCGCCCAGATGATCGTCAAGATCGTCAATGAGGAGCTCATTGCCCTGATGGGCAGCGAGAACGCCAAACTCCGGATTTCCTCCAAGCCGCCTACGGTGGTGATGCTGGTGGGCCTCCAGGGTGCCGGTAAGACCACCAACGGCGCAAAGCTGGCGGGGCTGATGAAGAAAGACGGCAAGAACCCCCTGCTGGTGGCCTGTGACGTGTACCGTCCCGCGGCCATCAAGCAGCTTGAAGTGGTGGGCGGCCAGCTGGGCATTCCCGTGTTCCAGATGGGCACGGCGAATCCCGTGGATATCGCTAAGGCCGCTGTGGCCCACGCCAAAAAAGAGGGCAACGACATGGTGTTCCTGGACACCGCGGGCCGGCTCCATGTGGACGAGGCGCTGATGGAGGAGCTGTCCGCTGTCAAGGCCGCTGTGGAACCCGACGAGATATTGCTGGTGGTGGACGCCATGACCGGCCAGGATGCGGTGAACGCCGCCACGGCCTTTGACCAGCAGCTCAATATCGACGGTGTGATGCTCACCAAGCTGGACGGCGACGCCAGAGGCGGCGCGGCCTTGTCCGTCAAGGCCGTCACCGGAAAGCCCATCAAGTTTGCGGGCACCGGCGAGAAGTTAGACAACATCGAAGCCTTCCACCCGGAGCGCATGGCATCCAGAATCCTCGGCATGGGCGATGTCCTCACCCTCATCGAAAAGGCCGAGGCCGCCATGGACCAGAAGAAGGCGGAGGAGCTGGAGCAGAAGCTCCGGAAGAATAAATTCACCCTTCAGGATTTCTATGACCAGCTGGTGCAGCTGCGGAGCATGGGTTCCTTTGCGGATATCCTGGGCATGCTCCCTGGTATGAACGCCGGGGCACTGAAAGACGTCCAGGTGGACGAAAAGGCCCTGAGCCACACCGAAGCGGTGATCCTGTCCATGACCCCCTACGAGCGGGAAAATCCGGGTTGCCTGGGCCACAGCCGCAAGCAGCGCATCTCCAAGGGCTCCGGCGTGAAGGTGGAGGAGATTAACAAGCTCCTCAAGCAGTTCGAGGCCATGCAGAAGATGATGAAACAGCTCACCGGCGGCATGAACAACAAGAAGCTCAAAAAGCTCCAGAAGCGGGGCGGCTTCAATCTCGGCGGTATGGGCGGCATGGGCGGTTTCGGAGGCTTTGGCTTCCGTTGAGTTGGTTCGTAACAAGCATCCGTTGCTTTACGATAGATATTGTGAGTAAAAATTTGGAGGTGAAATACCCATGGTTAAGATCAGACTGCGCAGAATGGGCGCCAAGAAGGCTCCTTTCTACAGAATCGTTGTTGCTGACTCCCGCAGCCCCCGTGACGGCCGCTGCATCGAGGAGATCGGTACCTACAATCCCCTGACCGATCCCGCCACTGTGACGGTGGACGTGGAGAAGGCTCAGCAGTGGATCAAGAACGGCGCTCAGCCCACCGACACTGTGCGGGCTCTTCTCAAGAAGGCCGGCGCACTCTAATTCGGAGGAATGAACATGAAAGAGCTGCTGCTTTATATGGCACAGAACCTGGTGGACAATCCCGAGGCCGTGACGGTCACGGAGGTCCCCGGGGAGGAAACTGTGCTGGAGCTCCGGGTTGCGCCGGAGGACATGGGCAAGGTGATCGGCCGTCAGGGCCGGATCGCGAAAGAGATTCGCACCATCATCAAGTCCGTGGCCCAGCGCAAGGGGGAGCGTGTCAGCGTAGAGATCGTTGACTGAGATGAAAATATGCGATATGGGAACATATCGCATATTTTTTTCGTGTGCCCATTGCATTTTCCGGGAAAGCGCATTATAATAGTCATAGAATTTGGCAGAGTAGAGATCTGCGGGTCAAGTGTCCGGAGGACGGGGAGTTGTCTCTGGAACGAAAAAAGGTACCCTTTTGCCGTGCAGGTCTCGCATCCCGCTGCCGCATAAGGGACGACCTCCTCTATGTGGCAACCTGTTTGCCATATGAGGAGGATTTTTTATGGAACAACTGGGATATTGGCGCGCCGCGGCAGGAGAACTCAAGAGCCTGAAACGGCTGGTATTCGCGGCGTTGATGTGTGCCCTCTCCATCGTGGTGGGGGCCTTGTATGTGATGGTGGGGGACAACCTGCGGGTGTATTTCACCTTTTTCGTCACGGCGGTGGGCTGCGCGGTCTATGGGCCGGTGCTGGGCATGCTGGTGGCGGCGGTGACGGACACGCTGAACTTCTTCCTGTTCCCCAGCGGGCCGTATTTCCCGGGCTATCTGCTCAGTGAGATGGCGGCAGCGCTGATCTACGGGCTGTTTTTATACCGCAGGAAAATCACGGTGCTGCGGCTGTTCGGGGCGAAGTTTCTGGTGAACTACCTGGTGAATGTGGGCCTCGGATGCCTGTGGAGCCAAATGCTCTATGGGAAAGGGTATGTCTATTACCTGGTCAAGAGCCTCGTCAAAAATTCCCTGCTGCTGCCCCTGGAGGTCATGGCTCTGGCGGCCCTGTTCGCGGTGCTGCTGCCGGTGTTTTCGCGGTTTGGGCTGCTGCCGGGGCACGAGAAGCGGGAGCTTCAGAAGCTGACGGTCAGCTCCAGTGCCTTTACGGTGTTTGGCCTGAGCTGCCTGCTGGGCGGCGGATGCAGCATCTATTACGGCGCCGGGGCAGGCGGTTTCATGATCCTGGGCATTGTTCTGTGGATATTGGGGGTGCTGCTGCTGGCGGCAGGACCTGTGATCCGCAGGAAGCGGCTGGCAGAGGAGCTATAAGTGAAAAAACGGCAGCACACCAAGCATGCGGTGTGCTGCCGTTTTCGCTGCCAGTTCGGAAGAAGTGGCTGTATTACAGGAGAAATTCAAAGGGGGTATCCAGGTCCACATCCGCCCGGACCATGTCAAAATTTTTATTGCAGGCAGAGTTGAACATCCGGCAAAAATCCTGGGGGTCCTCCCGCTGCTTGGCCCGCAGGCGGCTCAGGGTCTCCGGGGAGATGTTCAGGAACGAGGCGATGTGGCGGCCATTTGCGATGTGCGCCACATCGGGGAAGGTCTCCAGAAACCACATATACCGCTGCAGTGCCGTGCATCCCCGGAGGATCATGGCTGTCTCCGCGTGAAAGAGCATACATTTCCGCAGGATGCGGATATACAGATTGACCAGCTCCGGATTATGGCCGATCATAGAAAGGCCCGGCTCCATGGGAAAGTTCAGCAGCGTGGCCTCCGTAACGGCGTGGGCGCCGGTCAGGATGCTTTTGGAGTAGGAGTCCACCATGGCGGGGTAACCGCGCTTGCAGATAAAGCACATGGTGTATTCCTTTTGGTTTCGGTCCCGGTAGTAAAACCGCACAATGCCGTCCACCAGAATGGAGAGCTTGGTCTGATGGTCACCGATCTTCAAGAACGTCTCACCCTTGCGCAGGTTCTGGAGCTCCGCGATGGCGGCAAGCTGCCGGCAGAGGGATGCATCCTCCAAATGCAGAAGGTCGCGGATCAGATTTTCCATGGAACAGTTCACCTCATCTGTAAAATTCAGAGAATAATCAAATCATACAAAAAACGATCCCTGATGTCAATAGAAAATGAAAACCCGTTGAAAATCAACCACTTTCCCAACGGTCGAGAGCCTTTTTGCGGGGGAAATATTGATTTTCCCCAGGGACGGCAGTATCATGAGAGCACCTTGCAAGGCACATCCTCAGGAAGGAGCAATGTGTTTATGGAAAATAAAAAATCCTTTGGCGGATACATCTGTCAGCGGCGAAAGGAGCTGGGCCTCACCCAGAAGGAGTTCGCGGCGCAGTTGTTTGTGACGGATTCGGCGGTGAGCAAATGGGAGCGGGGACTGGCATACCCGGATATCACGCTATTGCAGAGCATCTGCCAGGTCCTGGAGATCAGCGAAAAGGAACTGCTGTCCTCCAGCGAGGACGTGGAGGGCAGGCGCTCCGAGCAGCTGGCCAAGAAATATCTGCGCATGGCGCGCAATTACCGGCTGATCCAGTATCTGATCTATGGGCTGACGCTTCTCGGCTGCCTGATCGGAAATCTCGCAGCCCAGCACACCCTCAGCTGGTTCTGGATCGTCCTTGGCGGAGTGGGGATGGGCGCATCCCTGACCCTGGTCCCGGCCCTGACGCCGGAGGGCAGGAAAGGTCTCTATAGCCTGGGTGCTTTCACCGGGAGCCTGATCGTGCTGCTGCTTGCATGCTGTGTATATACCGGCGGCGATTGGTTCTTTGTGGCGGCGGCCTCCGTGCTGTTTGGCATGGGACTGCTGTTCCTACCGTGGGTGCTGCGGCGGGTGCCCCTGCCGGAGCGCCTTGCCGGGCAGACGCCGGCGCTGTATATCGGCATCGAGACCCTGTTGATGCTCCTGTTGCTGGGCGTCAGCTGCCTCTATACTTCCGGCGATTGGTTCTTTGTGGCGGCGGCTTCCGTGCTGTTTGGGGTCGGACTGGTGCTGGGGCCGGTGGTGCTGTGGAAGCTTCCCCTTGCGGGAAAGCGCGGACTGGTCTATGTGATTGTAGAGACGGTGCTGTTGGTGCTCCTGCTGGGTACCGCGTGCCTGCATGAAGGCGGGCACTGGTTCCGCTCGGCGGCGGTGTGGAGTGCCTTTGGCATCTCTGTAGTGCTGCTGCCGGCGGTGATTGGGCAGATTCCGTTCCCCGCGCCATTCCGGCGGCATAAGGCGCTGATCTACCTGGGGGTGGAGTCAGTGTATCTGCTTTCCGCCCTGGCTCTGGAAGGGTGGGGAGCGTGGTTCCCCATGCCTGCGGCGCCCGTCGCCCTGCTGTGCTTGGTGCTGCCGTGGATGCTGCTGGGCATCGTGCGCTATTTGCCCATCCGGGGCTGGTTCCGGGGTGCTTTGAGCTTCTGGACTGCGGGGCTGTGGTGCTATCTTGCCCCCTGGGCGCTGGACCGCGTCCTGATCGCCAACGGCTGGTATGGCGATCAGCCCTACTCCCTGCGTCTGAACATAGATCTCGCCCAATGGGACAGCATACACGGCACGGACAACGTAATATTCCTGATCCTGCTGACCCTGTTTCTGCTGGGCTTGGCCTGCGGTGTGGTGGGCTTGCTCCGCAGCCGGAAGAAGGGCTGCTGACGGCCCAAGGTGGTGTCCGCCGGGAACCTTACAAATCTGTAAGGCTCCCGGCGTTCTTGTAAGCAGAAATCTATAGAAAATGCGGCAGGATTGTGGTATGCTAAGAGCGCAGCTTGGGTGGTATTTATAAGAACCTTAAAAGAACCTTAATTGCATCCTGCCGGGGTCTTTGCTACAATGAGAGCAACAAGAAATGTGCGGAGGCGGCCAATGAAAGGGAAAAAACGTTTGGCGGCGGAGCTGAGCTTTTTTGTGCTGGTGATCGCCGCCACGGTCTATGGGCTGTTTCGCGGAAACGACCTGATGGAGGTGCTGCGGCTGGTGGGCTCAGCCCAGTGGGGCTGGTGGCTCCTGGGTCTTGTGCTGGTGGTGCTGTTCATCTGCGGAGAATCGCTGATCCTCCACGATATGATGCGCACCTTGAAAACGCCCCACCGGGGCAGCCACTGCGTGCTCTACTCCTTTATCGGGTTCTTCTTCAGCGCCATCACCCCCTCGGCGGGGGGCGGACCCCACATTCAGGCAGCACCTCCAGGCGGACAGCCGGCCCAGGTGGTAGCCATGAAGCGCGACGGCATCCCCGGAGCGGTGTCTGTGCCGGTGCTGATGCTGGTGACCATCACCTATAAGCTGGTGCTGGTGATCTACGGGGCGGGTGTGTTCCTGCTGCGGCCCCGGGGGATCATGGAGGCCCTCTCGCCGGTCATGGGCTGGTGCATTCTGGGCTTCTGCCTGAATGTGGGGTTTATCACACTGTATGTGCTTTTGATGCTCTGCCCAGGGGCCATCCTGCGGATGCTGGACGGCATATTTGCCCTGCTGGGCAGGTTTCGCCGGGCGGAGCGGATGGAGGACCGGAAAAACCGGGCCAGGGAATGGGTGATCCGCTATCAGGCTGCCGCCGACTGCCTCCGGCAGCACCGGGGGATGCTTTTCCGGGTGACGGCGCTGTCCGTTTTGCAGCGGACGCTGCTGTTTTTGGTGACCTATGCAGCTTTAAAGTCCTTTGGACTGGGCCAGGGGCTGCTTTTCAGGAGCGTGGTCCTGCAGGCCATGATCTCCATGAGTACGGATCTCCTGCCGCTGCCCGGCGGCATGGGGGCCAGTGAGACCATGTTCCTCAGGATATTTCCCGCCCTGTGCGGGGGAGAGCTCCTGTTGCCGGTCCTGCTGGTGAGCCGGGGTATCAGCTACTATGGGCAGCTGATCCTCAGCGCGGTGGTGACAGCCCTGTCGCCATGGCTGTTTGGAAGGGCAAAAGGGGAGGTAAGGGAAGATGATCGGATTTTATGACTACACGGTGGTGCTGACCTTTGTAAGTCTCATGTCTACAGTGATCGGCATGACGCAGGCAATGGACGGCCGTTTTCGAATAGCCCTGATCTGTCTTGCGATTTCGGGGCTTTGCGATACCTTTGACGGCAAGATCGCGCGCAGTAAGAAGAACCGGACGGATGACCAGAAGCTATATGGGATTCAGCTGGATTCCCTGTGCGATGTGGTCTGCTTTGGCGTGTTTCCGGCAATGATCTGCTATCTTATGGGGATGAACGGCGTTCTCAGCATTGCGGTCCTGTGCTATTTTGTCCTGTGCGGTGTGATTCGCCTGGCCTATTTCAATGTGCTGGAAACGAATCGTCAGACCGGGGATTCGGATTCGGAAAAGGTATATCACGGACTGCCCATTACGTCGATCTCGGTGATATTGCCGCTGGTGTTTGTCTTGGGCATCTTTGTGACAGATCAGGTGTTCTTGTATATGCTGTTTGCGGCGATGCTGATCGTAGGAACCCTGTACATCGTGGATTTTCGATTGAAAAAGCCCAAGGATTGGATGATTTATACCCTGATCGGGATCGTGGCCTGTGCCGTGATCGCGGTGGCGCTGTTTTCCAGCCATCAGACCATACACCGGGAGCGGCAGAGCCCGCCGCTGATCGACCGGATCACGGAGTCCTGCGATGAATAGCCGAACCAGAGATGGCAGGCTGGTAAATACATATGACGGCCAGGGGACCGTGATCCGGTTTCTCTACGAGAAACCCTTAGGCCAGCAGCTTCTTAAGCTGCTGATCCGTCCTGGTGTCAGTAAGGCGGCGGGCTGGTGCCTGAGCCGCGGTCCCTCCCGCCTGTTCGTAGGCCCCTTCGTACGAAAAAACAGGCTGGACCTGACGGACTATCCGGAGCGGAAGTATAAGTCCTTCAACGACTTTTTCACCCGGGAGATCTACCCCGGGCGGCGGCCGGTGGACCAGGACGCCTCTCATCTCATCGCCCCCTGTGACAGCAAGTTGACAGCCATCCCGATCACGCCGGAGGCACGGTTTTCCGTCAAAGGGGTGGAGTATACCCTGGAGAGCCTGCTCCGGGACCAGGGACTGTCAGACCGCTACCAGGGAGGCATGCTCCTGCTGTTTCGGCTGTCGGTGGATGATTACCACCGGTATTGCTATGTTGCCGATGGTATCAAGTCCGAAAATGTGCGCATCCCCGGCGTGTTTCACACGGTCAGTCCCCATGCGGCGGAAAAGCTTCCCATCTACCGGGAAAATACCCGGGAGTATTCCCTGCTGGAGACCCGGCAGTTCGGAACGGTACTGATGATGGAAGTGGGGGCCCTGCTGGTGGGAAAGATCCAAAATCCACCGACAGCCGAAACAGCAGGAGCATGCCTCCCTGGTAGCGGGGGGCCCTGCTGGTGGGAAAGATCCAAAATCACCATCAGGCGGCGGAGGTCCGCCGGGGGCAGGAGAAGGGGCTGTTTCAGTTCGGCGGTTCCACAGTGCTCCTGCTGCTGGAACCGGGCCGGGTGCGTCTGGATGCGGACATCCTGAAAAATTCCGAAGGCGGAGAAGAGACCATTGTAAAAATGGGGGAGAGAATTGGAACGACACCGGGATCCGCTGATCCAGCGCTGCGG
>CABSAB010000008.1 GCA_902475515.1 uncultured Eubacteriales bacterium
TGGCTCCCAGTACATACAGAAGCTTCGGCTCGCTGCCGCGGACGGCATCCAAGGTGCCAAACTGGACACAATCCAGAGTAGCCGGGATCGTCCCCAGCTCATACTGCGTCAAGCAAAGGGACAATATCCGCAGTAATTCCTCGGCATTCTGGGCTGTTTTCCCCAGCACACCGGCAATCTGCTGCAGGCATTCCATCAGGGTGTTATATACCTGCGCCGTCTCCTGGGCCTCTTCCTGCCGTCCCTGCTGGGACAGCGCTTCCAGCTGGGCTGTGACCTGTTCATAAAGCTTTGTCTCCTCCAGGAAACGGTGCACCGCCTCCAGTTGCCCCAGGGTGTTGCCCGCTGTGCGCAGTCCTGTGCGAAGGCGAAGCAACGGTCCCACTGCCACATCCCGAATCCGGTTCAGCTCCTGCAGGCGCTTTACCGTATCCTCAGTAAACCTCCCATCGTATCCATCAGGATGCTCTGTAAACTCCTTCTGCCACCGGGCTCCCGAAATGGCCCAGGTATAGGCATAGTTCTCCAGCGCGTCACAGTCATCTCGAAGAACCCCTGCATAGCCTGTGCGAAGATACGCCGTCACGGTCTCTGTCTCCGTATCCTCCGCAGCAGCCTCCAGGGCGCAAAGCAAAAATGCCACCGCCGGATGGGCCGTGATCGAGGTTTTGCGTCCTGTATACAGCGGCACACCACTATCCCGGCACACCGCCTCCAACATAGGACCATATATGCCCGTATCCCCTGCCGCAACCATCATATCCCGAAAGCGGACTCCGTCCATCGCCGCCTGCTTTAATACCGCAGCGCAGTGACGGCACTCCTCCAGACGGCTCTGTCCCGACACCAGCGTAATAGCCTCAGCGGGCGCTTCGAATACCGGAGCCTGATACTGGTATAGATTTTCCTCCAAATATGTAAGCTCCTTCGGAAGCTCCCGTGCATAGGTTGTTTGCAGGACCTTCGCCGTCTTTCCCGCCTCCTGGGCCATGCGGTAAAGGCGCTGGGCTGTCTCTCGACCCGGTGAAAACAGAGTTGTTTCCGATTCCAACCCATCGCAGGGCAGCGTCACCGTCACGCTCTCTCCCCGGCGAAGCAGCCAAGAGAGGACATCCAGCTCCTGGCAGGAAAAATCTGTAAATCCGTCCACAAAAAAATGCCGTCCTTTGGCGTAATCCTCCTCCATGAGCTTTTGCCCTAAACGTGTGAGCTTGTCTCTGGGATCGCAGGTGCCCTGGGCCATGACTGCCTCATAGCTGCCCAGGATCAGCGAAAGCTCCAGCAACTTTTGCGCAAACATCCCTTCCACCTGTCGGGAAGCATCTGCCAGTATCTGCGGTGTCACACCATAGCTCTTGAATTCATCGATCATGCTGACCATGCTCTGCAAAAACTCCGCTTTGCCTGCCGCCGCAGCAAAGACCTTGAGCTGGGATCGGATGCTGTCCAGCGCCAACCCGGCCGTTAGGATTCGTCCACCCTGATCCAGGCTCTGTCTGGCTCCGCCGCCATAGATGGACAGCACCCGGCTAGAAAGCCGGGTAAAGCTCAACACCTCGGCCGTAAAGCTGATCTCATCGCCGCACACAGCCGCAAGCTGCCGCTCCATCTGATGGCTCAGCTGCTCCGGAACAATGACGATCCGCTCCGCCATCCCCGTGGCTGGACAGGCCTTTACGGCCTGCAAAAGTTCTGTGGTCTTGCCGGATTTCCCCCGGCCCAAGATCAGCGTCAGCATTCAATCACCCTTTCCTTCAAACGTCCCGGCTTTTTCCCAATTATATCATAAAATCCGCATACTGTCACCCGGAAACAGGGATTCCATTCTTGCCCCCGCGGAACCATCCAAGCAGGTCCTCCAGCAGCTCCAGGGCTTTGAACCTGAACTGGTATTCCGGCGATTCCCCCGTGACCATGGCAATCTGCTCTCCGTCCAGCCCACCCATGGCCGCCACCGCTCCCGCCTGCTCCACTGTGGCAGCACTGCACAACTGAGGATAGACCACGCACCACCAATTCTTTCCCTGCCCACTGCCGATCTCCACCCGCAGCGCATCATAATAGCCCCCGGGCAGAGAAAATGTCTCATATTGCCTGGTTCCAAAAAGCTCCCGCTTTAGGCTGACCCTGGCCCGGTCAGGGCTCGCCAGCGATGAAAGCGCCCGGTTTGCCGTATCCTCCAGCACCCCCAGGTTCTTGCTTAGCAGCTGCTTTGCCTCTTCCTGGCTTTCTGCCGGTGCCATAATACCTTCGGCCTCCCGCAACACGGCATCCCGCACATCCTGCTTGATGCGCTGATCTGCTTCACTATCGGAATTTGCCACCACATGCAGCCGGATCAGTTTCCCGGCCAGGGCCTGCTGCTGTCGCTCCAGGGATGTCCCCCAGGCGAGAATGACCGCCACAGCCAGAAGAAGTCCAAGCTCCACCCAGCGCAGCTTTGTCTGTTTTTTCCGATTCATAAAAATCACCGTCCATATGTAGTCGATAACCACAGTATGGACGGTGATTTTGTTTTTTAAACAGGTTCTGTCAAAAAAGTGTCCGCATAGTGCTGTTTTAGGCTGGAATATGCCGCTTCTGCCGCGATCTCATCGGAAAACAGCCCAAACATCGTGGGCCCGGAGCCTGTCATGGCCACCCCCAACGCCCCATACTCCAGCAATGCCCGTTGGATCTCCACCATCTCGGGATGCTCCCGGAAGATTATCGGTGCAAATACATTTCCCAATGCTGCGGCTATGCCCGAAAGGCTCCCTGCCTCCAGCGCCGTAAGCATAGCATTGGTATCCGGCCGGGCCTTGATCTCCTCCTGATCCACCGCCCGGAACAGCGCCGGAGTAGACACAGGGAACGCCGGTTTGCACAGAACAATCCTACAGTCCGGCATAGAAGGCAGCCGGGTCAGCACCTGCCCCTTTCCCTCCGCCAGGGCCGTACCGCCGAACAAAGCAAAGGGTACATCGGAGCCGGTCTCCTCAGCCAAATGGTATAGGGTCCTTTCCGGCAACGGGTTTCCATAGTATTTCTGCAACAGCCGAAGCACTGCCGCGCCATCCGCACTGCCGCCGCCCATACCCGCCATTACCGGAGTGACCTTTTTAATATCTATCGTCAATCCATAGGGATCAAGCTCCGCCGTCTCAAAAAACAGCTTTGCGGCTTTCACGGCCAAATTACGCGCATCGCAGGGGATCTCCCCGGACTCGGATGTCACGCGCCACCCTTCTCCGGTGTTCAATGTCAGCGTAATCTCATCCCCCAGGGCGATCTCCTGCATCACCATGCGAAGATCGTGGTATCCATCCGGCCGCTTGTTCAGTACATCCAGGGTCAGGTTCAACTTGGCATGGGCCGTGGCTCTCAAGACCGTCATAGGCGTTTTTTCCCCTCTAAGTAATAGCGCTTTTCCCGGGCCTGGCCCATGGAAAAGGTCTTTCTGGGCAGCACACCGCCCTGTATCACGCCGGGGAACAGTGCTGCTTTATCCATGCCGGGCAAAATCAGCCCCAGAGTATTCGCTTCCTGCGCCAGGGACCGGACAACCTCATCTCCATGGATATAATCCATTACACCGCCATGGGTTTCCACATATGTATCCAGCGCAGGCTGCAAAATCGCAACCGCCAAGGGACTTTTCTCCGCATCCAGATGGATGGTCTCCTCCCCCGCTGCCGTCACGCAGCAAACCGGGTGTCCCTCCGGCGCAGAAATCGCCCGGAGATACGCCAGTAGCTTCTCCGGCTCCACGTTTTTCACCACCCGGTGAATCGGCGCGAAGGTAATAGCCGGATCATGAATATTCTCCAACTCCACCAAGACATACCGCGCTGGGTGTTCTTTCTGCTGTTCCGGGGTGAGGGTTGGCTTTAATGCCTCCCAGCAGGCCTTTTGGGAGGCCAATGAGTGATTCCCGTCGCCCACTGCAAACAACATGGGATGATCCGTTTTCTGCCGTGCCTCCACGGCTTCCGCATAGGCGCTGACCGCACTGTTCACCAGCGACACACCCATACCGGAAACGGCCCAGCCGGTAATGTGTCCGCCGTCTTCCATCAGGTCGAAATCATAGACTTTTTCTCCGCGCACAGATGCCGCCGCCTGCATAATTCGATCCTCTTGGTCATCACACAACAGGATCGTATGGGGAAACTCCATGGCCGCCCCCTGGAGCAGCTTCACCCGGGGTGGAATCCGGTCCCGCACGGTGCCCTCAGTCGCCCGGATCTTAGCTCCGGAGCTGGGGGTAAAATCATATTCTTCCAGGTCGATCTGTCCGATCAAGCCTCGGCGAACGCCCCCGGGCACCGTCCGCTCCAGATAGATCATGCTCCTCCGGTGGGTCTCAAACAGTCCCGCTGCCAGATAGTCTTCCATGGTCTGATGGATCGAGGCGATCCGTCTTTCCGGCTCCCCCTGCCGGAGCAGCGCCTCCGGATAAATCATATGATAGGTGGACGGCGCATCCGCCACAAACTCCTGTACGCGCTTCCAATAGTCCATCTGTGAGGAAAACTGGTCGCAGGCAATGCAGGCCCAGCGGCGCATAGATACATGCCGCGGCAGGAGAATGTCTGCCCCGTGAAAGCAATTTCTCACTCGAATCACGCCTCCTCAAACAGCAATTCCATCAGTGCGGTTCCGGTCTCCACCAGCGGGCCTTTCAGGCCATTTTTCTCGGTGTAAGTAAGGCCGCTCTCCTTGGGTTTGGTGCTGTCATAAATCAGGAACGGCACCGGGTCCCCATCATGGCCCCGGGTAGATGTCAGCGTTTTATGATCGGAAAGAATCAGGATGCGGTAGTCTACGCCTTCTTGCTCCAATGCCTCCGTCAGGGGTTTCACCACACGGCTGTCCAGCCACTCGATGGCCTGGAGCTTTCCGGGCAAGTCTCCATTGTGGGTACACTCGTCCGGTGCTTCCACATGGATGGCCGCAAAATCGTTTTCCCGCTGGGACAGCACCTCCAGGGCCGCCTGCACTTTCCCCTCGTAATTCGTCTCCAGCTCGCCCGTGGCCTCCGGCACCTGGGTAAAGCCCAGGCCCGACAGCCGCGCGATCCCTTCGCACAGGGGCACAGCCGAGATCACCGATCCGGTATGGCCGTAGCGTTCCGGGAAGTTTTTCAGCGCCACGGCACTGCCCTCGGCCCAGAACCACACACCATTGGCCGGCAAAAGCCCTGCCGCCCGGCGCTTTTCATTAATAGGATGATGATCCAGCACCTGATGGGCAAGCTCCATCAAGGAAAGCAGTTTCTTTGCGTTTTCGCAGCCACTGGGCAGCAGCGGGCCAATGACCTCCCCCAGGTGGTCGTGGGGCGGGATCAGAGATATCCCGGTGATATCCGCACCACTCTGCACCGCAATGTGCCGAAAGGACGGTGCCGGATATACCCGCATGCCCGCCTCCTGGGCCAGTGCGGAAAAGACCGGATCGGCAAACAGGTCACGCACCAAGGTCATGGAATCTTCTCCGTCGATGGAGCCGCCGGAATGGGATAGGATCCTCTTCTCCGCAAAGGGCAGATCATGATCCTCCAGGGCAATCATATTGCAGCGGTAGCTCACATCCCCGGGATGCAGCTGAATGCCGGTAGCCGCGGCCTCCAGCGGGGAACGACCTGTATAGCACACACGTGGATCATGCCCAAAAATGGACAGGATCGCCGTATCACTTCCAGGGGGCAGCCCCTCCGGACAGTTGATCGTAGAGCCCAAAAGGCCTCCCGCTGCCAGGCGGTCAATGGTCGGAATATTCGCATGCTCCAGAGGCGTTTTGCCTCCTAGCGCTTCTACAGGATTATCGGCCATGCCGTCGCCGATTACCAGAATATATTTCATAGGTCATTCCTCTCTTTTGCAAAAGAATACGGACATGAAGCTCATGTCCGTATTCTAGGGTATCATCCTTTGTTCAGACTGTCAAGAAAAAGGCCGATGCGCCGGAGTGCCTCCTCCAGGTCCTGCATACTGGCGGCATAACACATCCGCACAAAGCCTTCGCCGCTTTCGCCAAAGGCGTTGCCGGCAATGCAGGCCACCTTTTGCTGCACCAAAAGCTGTTCGCAGAAGTCCTCCGACGAAAGGCCCGTGGAGCGGATACACGGGAACACATAAAAGGCTCCCTTGGGTTCAAAGCAGGAAAGGCCCAGCTTCCTGAGGCCGTCCACCAGATACCGGCGGCGTCCGTCGTACTCCTCTTTCATGCGCTCAATATCCTCGTCGCCGTTTTTCAAAGCCTCCACTGCCGCATACTGGCTGGTAGTGGGCGCCGACATAATCGCATACTGATGGATCTTGGTCATCTGTGCGATCAACGGCTGAGGACCGCAGACATAGCCAAGCCGCCAGCCGGTCATGGAATAGGATTTGCTCATTCCGTTGACCACCAGCGTCTGCTCGTACATCTCCGGAATATTGGCCATGGATACATGACGTTGTCCATAGGTAAGCTCCGCATAAATTTCATCCGAGATCACAATGATGCCATGCTGTTTAAGAATGGGCACGATAGCTTCCAGATCCGCCTGCTCCATAATCCCGCCGGTGGGATTGGAGGGATACGGCAATACCAAGGCTTTCGTCCTGGGGGTGATGACCGCCTCCAACTGCGCCGGGCTCAGGCGAAACTCATTGTCCGCCGTCAAAGGAATGGGCACCGGCACACCGGAGGCCAGCTCCGCAATGGGGCCGTAGCACACAAAGCTGGGCTCCGGCACCAGAATTTCATCACCGGGGTTCGTGATGCAGCGAATGGCCAGATCAATAGCCTCACTGCCACCCACTGTCACCAGCACCTGGCTGTCGGGGTCATACCGGAGCGAGAACCGGCGGTCCAAATAATTGCAAATCTCCCGCCGCAGGTCTGTCATTCCGGCATTGGATGTATACTTGGTGAACCCTTTTTCCAAGGAGTAGATACCCGCATCACGAATATGCCACGGCGTTTGAAAATCCGGCTCCCCCACACCCAAAGAGATGGCATCAGTCATGGTCTCCAGAATGTCAAAAAACTTTCGAATTCCCGAGGGCTTGATGTTCTGCACCCGATGGGAGATCACAGAATTGTAGTCTATCATACAAAAATCAGCCTTTCCTTCTGCTCCTCCTGCTGCTCGAACACAACATTTTGCTGCTTATACTTTTTTAAAATGAAATGCGTAGCAGTGCTGGTAACACCCTCGATGGTGGAGAGCTTCTGGGATACGAACAGAGCCACCTCCCGCAGAGTCCTTCCGGTGAGGATCACTGTCAGGTCATAGCCGCCAGACATCAGGTAGCAGCTTTCCACCTCTTCGTATTGATAGATGCGCTCGGCGATCCGGTCAAAGCCCTTATCCCGCTGAGGGGTCACTTTTACCTCAATCAAGGCCTCCACGGCCTCTACGGCTGTCTTCTCCCAGTTCACCACGGCCTTATATCCAAGCAGCACACCCTCATCTGCCAGGGCCTCCATGCGCAGGGAGATATCCTCCTCGGTGGTATTGCACATGGCCGCCAGTTGGGTCGTTGTAAGCGTACAATCCTTTTCCAGAAGCTTTAGCAGCTTATTGGAACGCTGATCCATAATTCTTACCTCCAATATGATATATCCCTGTTATTATACAGGACGCGGTTCCGTTTGGGAAGTGATTTTTCTTCTTCAAATTCGCGGAATTCTGCAGAGTCTCCTTCTTATTTTCCCCCGGAAAAAGCGTGTTTTGAATCGATCTGTGCATTTTTTGTAAATTATGAGCAATGTGCACAATGGCAGTCTCTGCACAAATACTACAAATATCTTTTGTGCTACTTGCTTTTTCAAATTGGAGGATTATAATGAGTTTGTCAAAATGGAATTTTTTCAATTCCCTATGTGATTTTCCCGGAGCAAAGGAGGGATTTCCTTTGGATCAAAACGATCTGATCCAGCGGATCATTGCCACGGAGCATCAAGCCCAGGCCATTACAGAAGGCGCCCGGGCGGAACATGCGAATATGGACGCCAACATCGAAGCAGAGCTCGCCGCCCTTCGTACACGCTATCAGGAGGAGGAAGCCGCTTATCTTGGTGCCCTTCGCCAAAAAGCCGAGACCGAAAGCGCTGCGCGTATTTCTGCTCTGGAACAGCGTCTTCAGAAAAAGCTTGCCAAGATCGAAAGCATCTACAGCACACAGAAGGACAACTGGGTCGAGGCAATTTTTGACCGGATCGTTGGAAAGGACGGCGGTTAAATGGCTTCTTATTATGCCGTTTCTGCCAAGGTACACGCTCTTTACGGACGCCGCATGACCCAGGAAGATTACCGCCAGTTGCTGTCCAAGCAGACGGTGTCCGAGGCTGCCGCATTTTTAAAAAACCATCCGGGCTACGCCGAGAGCCTTTCCGGCCTGGGGACGAATGTCATTCACCGGGAGGACCTGGAAAGTGCTCTTCGCAGCGTTTATGTGGATGAATACCGCAGGATTTTCAGCTTTATGGAGCTTGGGGACAAGGAGCTTTTGTGGTTCCCCATCTACCGGGCGGAACAGAGCGCCATTTTAACCACTATGCACCATCTGACCTCCACGCATATTCTGGACCCTGTCACCACCTGGGCTCCGGTGCTTCAAAAACAGAGCCGGCTGGATCTGACTGCGCTGCAAAATGCCGCATCCTTTTCGGACATCGCGCATGCTGCCAGAGACACTATTTACGGTTCCGCACTGAACCGCATCTCTTCCGGCGACAATCCGGTCCCTACTCAGGCATTTGTGGATAATATGATGCAGGTGGCCTATTACGCACGGCTTTACCGCATCCTCGCCAAAAACTATAAAGGCGAAACCCGCCGTATCGTCAAGCAGTCTCTGGACGACGAGACAGACCTGCTCAACCTGGTCCAATTCCTTCGTCTGAAAAAGCACTTTCCCCCGGAGGATATTCAGCGCTACAGCTTTCCTCTGCCCTGTTCGGCAAAGCTTACAAAATCGCATGTGCAGGCACTGCTTGCCACAGCGGATTATGATGCGGCATTTCAAACGGTTCTGGACGGGCCCTTTGGGCCGCTGTTTTCCACCATGGACCCCTCGGGGCTGGAGGCCTATCTCTACACCCTCCAATACCGTTTCTCCCGGCGGCAGCTGCGTTCCGCCAAGCCCTCGGTCTATACGCCCATTGCGTATCTGACCTTGAAAGAGATCGAGCTTCGCAATATTATCAGTATCATCGAGTGCATCCGATATGAGGTAGATCCCCATTCCTTTGTCACGCTGATCGGTATATAAGAGGTGATTCTATGTCAGTCGTTCCCATGAAACTGCTCACGGTCACAGGTCCGGTGGATCACATTGACAATGTGATTTGCACCTGTCTGGTCAATGAACAGTTCCACCCCGTAGAGGCCACCCATGTGGGCGGTGGCAGTCAAACGCTCCCCTATACCTGGAGCAACCAATGGAAAGCGCTGCTATCCACTGCGGAAACATTGATGGACACCATGGCTGTTCCCAAGGAATTCCTGGATTTTCGCCAGGAGCCCCTCTCTATGGAACAGGCCAAGGACTATCTTTCGCAGCTCTCGGCTCATCTGGAGGAGGTATCCGCCCAGCGTGCGGAATTGAGCCGCCGCATAGAGGATAATGCCCGGGATGTGGAAGACCTCAAAAAATTCCTTCAGCTCCCCAGCGATCTGGAGGAGATCTATCATCTGAACTATGTCCGCTTTCGCTTTGGACGGATGCCCAGAGAGGCCTACAACGCCCTATCCGTGAAGCTCGCGCAAATGGATGAGATTCTCCTGTACCCCACCCAAGTGGAGCAGGACTATGCGTATCTGGTCTATATCACACCAAAGAACCGTGCCAGAAAAGCAGACAATCTCATGAATTCTCTGGGCTTTGAACGCATGCGCCTCACTGCCCACACCCTTGGCACACCCGAGGAGACCGCCCATATGCTGGAGGAAGACACCCAGGCCTGCCGTCAAAGCCTTACAGCATTGGAGGCAGACTATTCTGCATGGCTTTCGTCGGAACAGCAAAAACTTCAGCTTACCTACAGCTACATCCGTTTTATGTATGAAGCCGGTGAGATCAAAAAATATGCCGCCCGAACCTTGGACGGAAGTTTTACCCTCTGTGGCTGGGTCCCCGCTGCGGAGGTCAACCGTATCACACAGCGGCTTTCCGCCTTCCCGGATATCATGTCCAGCGCAGATGATCCGGCACAGGTGAAGGGAGATTCTCCCCCGGTCCTGCTAAAAAACAACTTCTGGGCACGGCTATTCCAGCCCTTTACGGAGATGTATGGTCTTCCCACCTATCACGAGTTCGATCCCACCTTCCTGATGGCTGTGACCTACTCGATCCTCTTTGGCATTATGTACGGCGATGTGGGACAAGGGCTGGTGCTGATCGCCTTGGGCGTGTTCCTGTATAAAGCCAAGGGTATGTGGCTGGGCGGCATTCTGGGCAGTGTCGGCGTCTTTTCGGTGATTTTCGGATTTATATTCGGCAGTTTCTTTGGATATGAGGAACTGATACCGGGGTTCCATGTGCTGGAATCCGGCTCCAATGCCACCAGGATTTTGATCGTCTCCGCAGCCATCGGCGCCGTGGTGATCGTCATGATGATGGTCATCAACATTATCAACGGTATTCGTCAGAAAAATCTGAAGAAGATATTCTTTACGAACAATTCCCTGGCCGGGCTTGTATTCTATTTGGCCGTGGTCATTGGTGCCGTGGTGATGCTCACCACCGGAACCAAGGTATTCTCCGCTGTGTATATCATCTGCCTGATCGTGATCCCAGTTTTGATCATGTTCTGCCAGGAACCCCTCGGAAAGCTGGTGAACCGGCAGAAGGACTGGAAGCCAGAATCCATCGGCGGCTTTATCGCCGAGAACTTTTTTGAGATGTTCGAGGTGATCCTCTCCTTTGTGACCAACACTGTATCCTTCCTGCGGGTGGGCGCCTACGCCATCTGCCACGCAGGTATGATGTTGGTGGTCTACACCCTGGCAGGTGACCCGGCAAATCCGCTGGTCCTGGTGCTTGGCAATATCATTGTCATGGGTATTGAGGGCCTGATGGTCTGCATTCAGGTGCTTCGTCTGGAATTCTATGAGATGTTCGGCCGGTTCTACGAGTCCGGCGGGAAAAAGTTCCGCCCGGCTGTGATCGACTGCTCACAAACTACAGAACAATAACGGAGGTATTCATTATGACTTTCATGATCATGCTCTTTATGGCAGCGGCGATCGTTCTGCCCCTTTGCTTCATTGCCCGCCGGCACAGCGCCGGAAAAAATGTCCGTTCTTCCATCATTGCCCATTGCTTCAGCTTTTTCGGGCTGGTGGCTCTGGCGACAGTCTTCGGCTTTGCGGTGTCCGGTACTTCCTATGCCGCTGATCAGGCTGTGGCTGCGGCTTCCACGGTGGGCGACGGTCTCAAGTATGTGGGCGCGGCGCTGGCTGTCGGTCTCTCCGGCGTGGGCGGCGGCATCGCCGTTTCCTCTGCTGCGGCAGCAGCTCTGGGTGCCATGAGCGAGAACGACAGCATTTTCGGCAAGGCATTGATCTTCGTAGGCCTGGCAGAGGGCGTTGCCCTGTACGGCCTGCTGGTAGCCTTGCTGATGCTGTTTATGTAAGATGCGGTACTTTCTGATCTCCGATAACTCCGACACACTCACAGGCCTCCGGCTTGCAGGGGTAGAGGGCGTTCGGGCTCAGACCCGGGAGGAGACCCTTGCTGCCATACAGCAGGCAGAACAGGACTCTACCATCGGTATTCTACTCATCAATGAAAAGCTGGCCGCTCTCTGCCCGGAGCAGGTAAGCGCGCTGAAACTGACCGCTGTCCGGCCTCTCCTGGTGGAGATTCCGGACCGGCACCACACGGGCAGAGCCCCCGATTCCATCACACGGTATATTCGTGAAGCAATCGGCATCAAGGTGTAACGAAAGCATCCGCACCATATTGTGCTGCCGCAGGGCTTCTCCATAGATGCTTTGTGCACAGAAAGAAGGTTTTTTATGCCGGATTTGAACGAAAAACTGGATCTTTTCCAGCAAATCATTCTGGATGATGCCGCCCGGGAACGGCAGCAGCTGCTCGACCAAGTGGAGCAGGCCCGTTCCGAGCGTCTCTCTGCTGCGGAGGCAGAGTTGAAAAAGGAGACGGAGGCACGGGTCCAGGCAGAAGCCAGTGCCATATCCGGAGAAATGGGACAGAGGATCTCTAAACAGCTGCTTCTGGATAAGCGTATCATCGCCACCCGCCGGGAAGAGATGTCTCACGAGGTTTTTTCTGCGGTGCGGGAACGGCTTTTGTCCTTCACCCAAACGGAAGACTATCTCCCCCACCTGAAATTCTTATACAAAAAGGCTTTTGAGGCCTTAGGGAATCCCTATGACGGCGTCATCTACCTTCGTCCGGAGGATATGCAATACGCCAAGGAATTGTCCAGTGTGCTTCCGGGCCGTCATGTGACCTTTCAGGCCGGAAGCTTTACTTTGGGCGGGCTGATCGTAGACTGCCACTCTAAGCTGCTCCGGGCCGATCAGAGCTATGACACCGCTCTTGGTGATCTGGACGGGCACTTTGCCGAGCTCTTTGGTCTGAGCCTGGCTGATGACTGAAAACGAGGAGGTAGCCATGGCTGATTCAAAATATTATATTCAAGGCGTCAACGGCCCCGTAGTCACAGTGCGGGGCGGCAAAGGCCTTGCCATGATGGACATGGTGAGCGTGGGGCCAGAGGGCCTCATCGGCGAGGTGGTCTCCGTAGAAAACGACACCACCACTGTCCAGGTCTATGAGGATACCACGGGACTGACTCCCGGAATGCCTGTGACCCCCCGGGGTGCACCCATGTCAATTACCTTGGGGCCGGGCCTTTTAAACAACATCTATGACGGCATTTGCCGTCCTCTGAAGGGCATTGCCGAGGCCACTGGTGATTTTATTGGGCGGGGCATCCATATCCCTGCCCTGGATGCAGAAAAGACCTGGGATGTCACGATTCTGGTCTCTCCTGGCGATACGCTGGCCCCCGGCCAGGTCTATGCCGAATGTGATGAGACGCCGGTGCTTCGCCACCGGAGCATGCTCCGGCCGGACCTGTCCGGCAAGGTGGTCTCTGTAGTGCCGGACGGCACCTATACTGTCACGGACGTGCTGGTGACGCTGGAGACGCCCGACGGAGAAACTGTAGATTTGAAGCTGGCCCAGGAGTGGCCCATTCGGACGCCCCGGCCTGTTGCAAACCGTCGCGCCATTACGAAGCCACTGGTTACCGGCCAGCGCATCATCGATGTGCTGTTCCCGCTGGGCAAGGGCGGCTGTGCGGCGATCCCCGGCCCCTTCGGCGCGGGCAAAACCGTCACCCAGCATCAGCTGGCAAAATGGTCGGATGCAGACCTGATCGTATATTTAGGCTGCGGCGAACGCGGCAATGAGATGACCCAGGTGCTGGACGAATTTTCTGAGCTGATCGATCCCCACACTAATTATCCGCTGATGTACCGGACAGTGCTGCTGGCCAACACCTCCAATATGCCCGTTGCTGCCCGTGAGGCTTCCATCTATACAGGCATGACCATTGCGGAATACTACCGGGATATGGGCTACCATGTGGCCATGATGGCGGATTCCACCTCTCGCTGGGCAGAGGCCCTGCGTGAGATTTCCGGCCGTCTGG
>CABSAB010000009.1 GCA_902475515.1 uncultured Eubacteriales bacterium
CTGATGCCAAGATCTTTGTATATCCCAGCTTTTTGGGCGAGGATGAACTTCCGGATGAGGCGTTGCGCTGGCAGGGTGACGTCAGTGTCAAGCGCTGGATTTTTCCAGACCCGATCCTGATAAACGGCATCCGTGGCTACCAGCTGGGCGATAGCCGGAAGGATATCCATTGGAAAGCGTCGGCCCGGGCCGGAACGCTGCAGGTCAAGACCCATGATTACACCGTCTTCCCCCGCCTTCTGATCGTATTCAATATCGAGCCGGAGGACAATTTCTGGGGGCAACTCTCTGCCCAGCAGATGGAAGAGATGGAGTTTGGCATTCGCACTGTGGCGACCCTCTGCAACTGGGCCATTGTGAATAATATGGAGATTGGCCTGTACTCCAATGCCAGAATCTCCTTTGCACCGGATGTATCGATCTCCATTGATCCTGCCTGCAACTCCAGTCAGATGAACCATATTCTCAAGACTTTGGCTGGGCTGGAATTCAAGGAATATGAATCCATCTATCGAACGGTGGAACGTCTGGTGGAAAACGATACTTCGGAGACAGACGTGTTGATCTTCTCCACATTCTGGAACGAAGCCTTTGAAAAGCGTGCGGAGGCATTGCGCCGGAAGGGCAACTCTGTCACGCATATTCCTCTCAGGAAGGAGGCGATCAACTTTGAAACTGACTCCACAGCGGATGCTGTTTGAGGGGATCAATTTTCTGCTGGCAGTGCTATTCGTCATTCCCTTGGGAGTGCTCATTGAGCAAAGCTGCGGGGTAGCACCGTATCACGGGTGCTTTATCCCCTGCCTGGCGGTGATCGGCTTCTTGTTTGGACGCTTCTCCCTGCAAAGCAGCATTCAAAAAGGCATGCTGCAATGCGCCATCGGCTTTATTACCGCCACGGTTTTGGCATTATTCCTCAGTATGGGCTTAGGACTTGCCACGGTCCTTTTGACCCTGTTGACCGCTTTTTTCTCGGTGTTCTTTTTCTTTTCGGCCAGAAAGGCCGCCTATACGGTCTATGCCCCCATGGCGGTGTCCGGTATCCTGCTCCATTTGGCGGTACTGCTTTGCTTTGCGGCCTTTGAATGGGATGCGGGACTGAGCAGGTTTACCAGCACGGTGTCCATTGTATTTTTTCTGCTGACCCTGTTTGCGTTTAGCGCAAAGGGGCTGCGGCGGAGCATGCACAAAGGCAGCGGATCCAAGCGGGTGACCTATCCCGCCGGTATGCAGATGGGGAACTTTCTTCTAGTAACGGGGTTCATCCTAGTGGCTGCGTTTATCTCCAATATCTATCCGATTTTCAACCTCTTTTCCCAGGGTTTCGCAGTGATCATGCGGGGGCTTATCGCCATTGTGGCGTTTTTGACCAGCCTCTTTGACCGGCGGACCATAAGCGGTGCCTATGAAACAGAGGCAGAATCTGCCGTGGAGGTCTCTGCGGAAGATAACATCATGAATGTGGAACCCAAGGGTGAGGCCGGCTGGATCACCACTGGTGTGGAAATTTTTGCGTTTATCTGCGTGATGCTCTTTGTGGTCTATGCCCTGTATAAGCTCATGCGGAAGCTCCATGATTCCGGCGTCCAGCTTCCTGCGTTTCTGCGGAATATCCGGGATAAGTTTGCCCCCATCCAGGAGGAGGACTATGTGGACGAAGCGGAAAACCTATTTGATATGAAGCGGATGATCGCCGATACCCGGAACAATATGAAAAACGCCTTAAAAAAGCTCCGGGAACGGCCGCAGAAGTTGGAGGATTTCCCGGATAACCGCATGAAAATACGGTTTGCCTTCCAGCAACTGCTGAAAAAGGTCAAGCTTCGGAACCCCGGCGCTACGGCGCAGACGCCAAATGAAATATATCGGGCAGAGTATGATGGTGAAGCAGAATTCCGGGAATTTATGGACTATTACAATGTTGCAAAATACTCCGATGCGAAGATTCCTGATGAAGCGGCAGAGTGTGCAAAAGAAATTTTGAAACAAAAGCTATAAAGAAAGCCCTCGAACAAATGTTCGGGGGTTTTCTTTATCTATAGGTCCATTTAATTATGTATGCAATATTACGGTCTGCATTTCAGCATCAACTTCTATTGTGCCGCCAATTGGCAATGTTAATATCGGCGAAGTGTGCCCACAATCAAAATCAGCTAGAATCGGAAAATTAGGTGATCCTAAAATTTCTAAAAGGATATCTGTTTCAGATCGTCCGGTTTCTAGATCATCATAATTTTTATGCTTGCCAATTAAAAGACCGGATATTTTTTCAAAGATGCCACAAAGCTTTAGCCATGAAAAATAACGCTCACATGCGTCAGCAGTCTCTCCAGTGTTTTCAATAAAGAGAATATCCCCGCTCTTAATGCTCGGCATATAAGAACTGCCCATAATTGCAGTCAGTGTATTCAAATTACCGCCTATCAGCCGTCCAACCGCTCGTCCGGGTATAATCGTTCGCAATTGGTTGCGTGTTTCTCTAAGCTTAGGCAGTGGCTGCGCCCAATCAATTCGTGAATCTGTATAAATATCAGGCTGTGGATATATGGATAGTTCACCGCGTATAACCTTTTCTAGACAATCAAACGTAATTGCTGAAAAAGGCTCAGGCAAAGCAAGTTGTGTCACAAGATTTGGTCCATAAAAAGTTTGAATACCCGTTTTTTCATAGATGGCCAAAAGAAGTGCTGTCACATCTGACATTCCAACAACAATCTTTGGGTGTTCTGCCAGATAGTCATAATCAATATAAGGTAAAATCGAATTTGTGACATAGCCGCCAATAGAGGCCATTACACATGTTATAGAATCATCATATAGCAATGCGTTAAATTCTGCAGCTCGCTGCGCAATTGTCCCAGATCGATAAAAATCCTGTTTACCAGACAGTGTCCCCAGCTTAACATGGTATCCGTGCTGTTCGATCAACCGAATGGCGCGAGCCGTTGCGGCTGGAGCCTCTCCGGTGATGCCGCGAGATGGTGAAAAAATCCCAATGGTATCACCTGGAAGCATTGAAAAATGGTGATTCATCATTTATTCTGCGGCACTTCCGCCGCATCCACACAGGACTTGATGGCCTCAATCACCGCACTGCGCATTCCGCGCTTCTCAAGTTCCGCCACGGCGCGAATGGTCGTCCCTCCCGGTGAGCAAACCTCATCCTTTAGCTGTCCCGGATGTTTTCCGGTCTCCAGGACCATCTTCGCCGCACCAAGCACCGCCTGGGCAGCCAACTGATAGGCTTCCGCTCTGGGAATGCCGCCATAGCAGCCGGCGTCAGCCATGGCCTCGATGAACATATACACATAGGCAGGGCTGCTTCCGGTGAGGGCTGACACCGTATTCATTAGCCGCTCCGGAAGTACTGCCGTACCGCCTGTCAGGGAAAACAGGTCCAGCACCGTTTGCTGTTCCGCTTCCGTGACTTGTCTTCCAAAGCAAAACGCCGTCATTCCCTCCTGAACCGCCGCAGGGGTGTTCGGCATGGCCCGGACGATCTTCTTGTCACTGCCCAGGATCGCCTCGTAAAAGGCCACTGTAAGCCCTACAGCAATGGAAACCACCAGCTGCTGCGGCTGCAGTACAGGTGCGATCTCCCGGAGTACGGATTCCATGACCACGGGCTTCACTGCCAGAAGGATCAGATCACTGCCGGACGCGGCTTCCATAGCTGAATCAACGGGGATCGCGCCCGTACGGGTACAGACTGCCTCCAGCTTCTTTCGGCCATGGTTGTAGGCCGCCATGGTGTGTTCCGGGCATCGGGAAAAGGCGTTCATCAGAGCGCCGCCCATATTTCCGGTGCCGATGATACCGATTTTCATGCGTCTCCCTCCAATACACCGCTAGCAGCGATTCGGTCAATGGCCCGGCGCATTTCTTCTTCCGTCCGAACCAGGGCAAACCGTACATAGCCCTCTCCCAACGCTCCAAAGGCGCTTCCGGGAGTTACCAAGACTCCGGCGCGCTCCAACAGAGCGATGCAGAAATCGCTGCTAGACTGCCAGGTTTCCGGAATTTTCGCCCAGACAAACATGGTCCCGGCGGGCTTTTTGATCGTCCAGCCGATCTTCCCCAATTCCTCCACCAGGAAATCCCGTCGCTTGGTATAGGCCGCGCGGACCTCCTCCACACAGCTCTGATCTCCGGAAATGGCAGCAACGGCAGCTTTTTGAATCGGCAGGAAGATGCCAAAGTCCAGGTTAGACTTTAATGTGCGGAGATTCCCCACGACTGCGGGGTTGCCCACACAGAAGCCGACCCGCGCCCCAGCCAGGCCGTAGGTCTTGGACAGGGAGTTGAACTCCACGCCCACATCCATCGCTCCAGGAAAACGCAAAAAGCTTCCGCAGGTGACGCCGTCATATACGAGCTCTGAATAGGCGTTGTCATGGATCACGATAATATCGTACTTTTTGGCAAAAGCAATCAGTTCCTCATAGAAACTGTCAGGAGCCAGGGCGCAGGTGGGATTATTGGGGTAGGAGACGATCATCAGCTTAGCCCGTCTGGCCAGGTCCTCAGGGATCGCGCTAAGATCGATAATATAATCGTTTTCCTCCAGCAGCGGCATATAGTGCAGCTCCGCTCCGGCCAGAGCTGCGCCGTCAGCAAACACAGGATAGCAGGGCTCCGGAAGCAGCACCACATCTCCCGCATCCAAGATGGATAGACCAATATGGCTCAGCCCCTCCTGAGAGCCCAGCACACTGGTGATCTGTGTTGCGGGGTTCAGTGTTACCCCGTAGCGGCGCTGGTACCACTGGGAAACCGCCGCCAAAAGCTCCGGCTGATCCACAATGGCATACAGGTAGTTTTCCGGTTTTTTTGTCTCGTCACTGAGCACCTGCATGATGTGAGGTGCCGGAGGAATGTTCGGAGCGCCGATGGACAGGTCTGTGACCTCCTGCCCCCGTGCTTCCACCACCGTGCGGCGGTTTTTCAGCACCGTGAAGATCGATTCACCGAACCGGTCCATGCGTTTAGAGAATTTCATTGTGATCAGGTCCTTCCTGTAAGAGTTCGTCGATGATTTCCTTGTCTGTCACAAGGTTTAGGGCGTCTAAAAAAGCGCCGGTACCCAGATGCTGCGGAAGCTTCAGGGCTTTCTTGAGATGATCCCGTTTTGCAGCACTGTTCTCCCCGCCCATCAGGCCCCAGGAAAACAGGTCTTGTCTGGTAATGCTGCCGCTCCCCTGCTGTGCCGGGACCTCATCCAGAAAATGTGCACCGCATTGCCGCAGTGCATCCAATATGATTTCCGGGGTCATGCCCTCGACCCCCAGGAGGCCCTCTCTGGAGGGTTTATCCTTGCGGCGCTCTTTCCCTGGGATATCCGGAATATAGGCGTGCAGGAGCTTCTCCGGCGGCAGAATGCTCTTGAGGCGGTTTCGGATCAGAAACCCTGCCCCATCGCTGTCGGTAAAGATGATCAGTCCCCGCTGCCGGACAGCGGTCTTCAGCAGAGAAATAAGTGCTTCGTTTTTTAGAATCCGAAAGCCGCCCGCCTCCAGAATGGGTGCATCCACGATCTGACTGAGGGTGTTTTTATCATACCGCCCCTCCACCAGGATCGCTTCCTGTATCCGAACCATTATCGTCCCTCCCGGCAGGCTTCCGCAAGCCGCAGGATCATCATCTGCACCAGCTCCTCCTTGTCTCCACCGGAGGTCTTGATGGCATAGTCCGTATCGGCGCAGATGCCCATGGCACGTTTAAGCAGCGCTTTGTGAAATGATCCCGCCTGGCTATAGATGCGCTTGGCCTGCCAGGCTCTGACCCGGGGATAGATTTTTGTGAGATCAAAGGCGCTTCCGCCATGCTCCTGGAGAAGCTTTGCCGCATAGAGCTGCTGAAACTGAGTGCCAATGGAACCGTTGATGGCAGTGGGTTCATACTCCTGACGCAAAAGTGTCTGCAGGCGCTGCAGCGCGCCGTCAAAGTCCTTCTTTAAAATATCGTCGGTGAGCTGATAGATCGCTGCCTCCAGAACCGGAATCACAATGGCATCAATGTCTTCACGGGTAATCTCCGCCCCCTCGGTATAACACATCAGCTTTTCCAGCTCCGCATTGAGTGTGGTCATAGAGCCTCCGGTCAGGGAGATCAGATAGCGGCAGAGATCGTTGCTGATGGTCTTGTCTCCTGTTTTCAGGTGTTTTTTGATCCACGGGACCAATGCCTGTTCCGACTGCATGGAAAATTCCACCTGTAAAAGCTTTCCCTGCAAAGCTGCCCAACGTTTTTGGCTCAGCTTGTCCGGATTCCATGTGGCATCCTCATACACCAAAAGCAGTACGCAGAATTCAGGCAGATTCTCAAATATCTCTGCCAGGACCTTACAATCTGCGGTACTTTGAGAAAACACATCCACATCCACCAGCTCCACCAAGCTGTAGTCGCTCATCATGGGAATAGCGTTGATGGCATCGCTGAACGCTTCGAGAGAGAAATTCTCCTCTGTAAACCGGTGGTAATTGAAATCCTCCGCAGGACCCGAGACCAGCTTGTTTCTAAGCTCTTTCCGATAAAATTCCAGCAAATAGCGCTCTTTTCCATAGAACGCATAGGCCCGCTGATAGCTTCCGGCCTTCAATTGGCCAAGCAGCTTCTGGTAGCCTTCCTTGCCAAGGTTTTTTTGCGTGCTTACCATCTTAGGCCTCCTTTAGTCGAATGGTTCCCTGTTGGTCTGTTCGGTAAATGGCGGCACCGGTCTCGGTAATGCGGGAAAGTGTTTCCGCCGCTGGGTGCCCATAGCGGTTCTCTCCCACGGAGATCACTACAATTTTGGGACTTACTGCAGAAAGCAGTGTGTCGGATGTACTGGATTTGGAGCCATGGTGCCCTGCGACCAGAATACTGACCTGCGGAAGCAGGTGGTCCCGCAGCAGCTGCCGCTCCCCTGCTGCATCCATATCTCCGGTAACCAGGATTCGGGTTTCCTCATGTTCCAACAGCACAGACAGGCTTGCATTGTTTTCTGAGCCGGCCTCGTCTGCCACAAAAATCGACAGGTGGCAGGCAGCTGCCTGAGCGGTATAATCTGCGAAAGCAAGCTGAATCTGTGTGCCGGTATCCATCGCCGCACGTTCGATCTCCCGGCGGATATCGGAATCGGGTTGATAGTCCGGCATCAAAAGGGTCTCCACATGGACCCGCTGAAGGAGCTCCGGCACGCCGCCCGCATGATCGCTGTCATAATGGGTGAGAATCAGCAGATCCACCCGCTGCTCTCCCAGGGAATCCAGATACGATGCGGCAATATCTCCTGTGGCTTCGCCCCGGGAGCCGCCGCAGTCGATCATCACGGTCTGGTCGGTCAACCGCGCCAGAAGGCACTGCCCCTGCCCCACATCCAAAACCGTAAAGGTAAAGGCCATATTATCCAACTGGGAAAGGCCCAGGCAAACACTCAGGATCAGGATCATGCAGCAGATCGGCCCGGTCAGACGCCGCTGTTTCGGATCGGTGCGGATCAACAGGAATTCAATGCTGTAGCAAGCCATAACCCAGATGATCACATAGGCAGAATCCGTATACAGCGCGGCAAACGGAAGCCCTGCCAGTAATTCTGCCACGGCGGATATGTAACGGACGCCCCAGGCCAGGACCCAGCCCAGCAGATGTCCGGCTCCAGGCAAATAGGTACCCACGATCCCGGTCAAGAGGCTGAAACGGAAGGTCCAGGTAACTGCCCAGCCCGTGAGCACATTGGTCACAGGCGAAACCAGGGAAAACATCCCAAAATAAAGCATCATCAGCGGCAGGGACACAAGCGTTGCCGAAAGCGTTGCGGAAAAGGACGAAGCGATCGTACGCCAGCAATAAAATAGCAGCTTTGGACGCTGGGGCCATGCTTTGCGGCTTCCAATCATTTTACGCTGAAGCTTTTCCGCAAGGAGGATGATCCCAGCCATGGAGGAAAAGCTCAGCTGTGTGCCCCAGCCCAGAATACAGCAGGGATTTTGCAGCATCAAGAGCAGTGCCGCCGCGCCCAAAGAGGTGGGAGCGTCCTCCTCCCGGTCAATCAATGGGGCCAGCAACACCAGGCACTGCATCACACAGGCGCGGACCATGGCAGGCTTGGCCCCTGTGATCAATGTAAATAAAATCGCGATCGGAATGCCCAAGTATGCCTGCCGCCGCCTTTGCGGCACCAGCAGAAACACAAACCCGAGCAGCGTGGTCAGGTGCATACCGGACAGCGCCAGGGCGTGATAAATTCCGGAGGTTTTCAGATGGGCCTGTTCGAGATTACTCAGACCGCTCCGGTCTCCGGTTGTGAGGGCCACAGCATAACCCACGGCATCCGACGGTACACTGGCATGAAGCGACTCTTCCATCCGGTGGGCAATATATCGCGGAAAATAGCGCAGCGGGACCCGGTCTGCCGGGGTGATCTCCGGCGTGCCTTTTCCGTATGCCAAAAGATAAAGACCCTCAGCCCAGTAGTAATAATTTCCGTCCTGCTGGGCATCTGTCAGCGTCGCCTCCACCGTGAAGCGGTCCCCCGGCGAAAGGTGTTCCACGCCAGACAGCCACACACATGCAGCGGTTGTTCTTTCATCCACGGTGATCTTCGCGTCCACGCAAATGCCCCAGTCGGTTTTCGTGCTGTAGTCCACGGCCACACCCGAGATCACTGCCGTTTTGCCGTTAAGCGCTTGCGCAGGAGAGATAATTATCGCTTGATAGCCCACACACCACATTAGCCCTACAGCTATCCCCAAGGAGGTCACTGCAAGGTATGTGATATGCCGGCGCAAGAGAAGGCAAAGGGCCAGCACGCCAAGCGCACCGGCAATCACCAGACACGCGGCCTGCGAGAGCGCCAGCAGCGCCAGAAGCACCGCGGCAGCAAAACCAATGGAGAATGTCAGCAAGATCCGCAGGGCCGATCGCCTCCCTTACCACGGCATGTTATACATCTGCGGCGCAGAGAACCCTACGGCTTGCGGGCATCTCTGCGCCGAAAATCATCAGTTGAATGCGCCCAGAGTTTTTCCCGCTAGCACATGGAAATGCAGATGATGCACTGTCTGACCGGCGTCGTATCCGCAGTTAGTGACTACGCGGAAACCGTCCTGGAATCCCATTTCCTTTGCAAGTTTGGCGATGACTTCATAAATGTGTCCGACCACCGGGGCGGTCTTTCCATCGATTTGTGCCGCAGATGTGATGTGCACCCGGGGAATCACAAGAAAATGTGTGGGTGCCAGGGGTTCAATATCCTGGAACGCAAAGCAGAGATCATCCTCATAAACCTTAGTGGTCGGGATTTCTCCGTTCATAATCTTACAAAAAATGCAATCGTCCATGACAATTCTCCTTATTTCTGGATGTGTTCAGCCACAAAGTTGTCCACCACGGCCAGCGCGTTATCCAGCATCAGGGCATCCTTGCCACCGCCCATGGCGGAATCGGCCTTACCGCCGCCGGAGCCGCCGGTAATAGCGGTCACAGTGCGGATCAAATCGCCGGCCTTGATGCCCGCCGCCACAGCTTTTTTGCCGCAGACCGCATTGAACGTGATCTTTCCATCGGTGACCGAGGACAGCACAGCAACCACCGTTTCATCCTTCTCCCGGAGCATATCGCCGATTTTACGGAGGGTCCCAGCACTCATGGAGCTGAGGGTGGTCGTAATGACGTTGAGGCCCTCAACATTCTTAGCCGCATACAGGAACCGTTCGGCGTCGCTGGCCAGCAGCTTACTCTGCATCTGATCCAGCTGCTGCCGCAGTTCCTTAGATTCCTTCATGGTCTGCTCCATCTTGGTAAGCAGCTCATTGGGTGTGGTCTTCAAGAACGAAGCAGCATTTCGGATCACTTTGGTATTTTCCGCCGCCAGGATCAGATTGGCCTTTCCCACCAGCGCCTCGATCCGGCGCACACCGGAGGCCACGGAGCCCTCACTGGTGATGCAGAAGGAACCGATTTTTGCTGTATTGCTCAGATGAGTGCCGCCGCAAAGCTCCTTGGATACCTCGCCCATGGTTACCACACGGACTTCGCTGCCATACTTTTCGCCAAACAGCGCCATTGCACCCTCCTGCTTGGCCTCTTCAATGCCCATGATTTTTGTCTCAATCTCATAGCCCGCAAGAATGGCATCGTTGACAAATATCGTGATCTGCTTGAGTTCTTCTTCTGTAATAGCCGAGAAATGGGTAAAGTCAAAACGAATATGGTCCGGGTTGTTCAAAGAACCTGCCTGATGGACGTGATCTCCCAGCACATGCTGCAGGGCCGCCTGCAGAAGATGGGTGGCGGAATGCGCCCGGCAAATAGCCATGCGGCGGTCTGCATCTACGCTGGTTTCCACGGTGTCCTCTACCTCCAGCTTTCCGGAGGTCAGCTTACCGTAGTGCAGGTATTTTTCCGCTTTATCCTTCTGAACATTGGTCACCTCGAAGACGGCATCACCCAGGGTGATCTTACCATGATCGGGGGCCTGACCGCCCATTTCTGCGTAAAACGGGGTCTGGTCCAGCACAACGATGCCCTCTTCCCCATCACGGATGGAGGAACAGAGCTCACCATCCGTTACGATGGCGAGAATCTTGCCGCTGCCCGTCAAGCTCTCATAGCCTGTAAATGTTGTGGGTGTTCCGTCCAGGCCCAGATCAATGCCGGCCCAAGCCAGGTCGCCCAGGGCCTCCCTGGCCTTTCTGGCGCGAACACGCTGCTCCTCCATCAAATCGTGGAACGCCTCCTGATCCACGGTCATGCCCTCATCTCCGGCCATTTCAATGGTCAGGTCAATGGGGAAGCCATAGGTGTCATACAGCTTAAATGCATCCGCACCGGAGAACACGGTCTCACCCTTGTTCTTGTGCGATTCCACCATGCCGGTGTAAATGCGAAGGCCTGCATCAATCGTCTTGGCGAAGTTCTCCTCCTCCACCCGGATAACCTTTGTGATATAGGCCTCGCGCTCCACCAGGTCCGGATAAGCACCCTTGTTCTCGTTTACCACTGTGGCGACGATCTGGTACAGAAATCCGCCTTCCATTCCCAGAAGCTTTCCGTGCCGGGCTGCACGGCGCAGCAAGCGGCGAAGCACATAGCCCCGCCCTTCGTTAGAGGGAAGCACGCCATCGCAGATCATCATAACCGAAGAACGAATATGGTCAGTAATGATGCGGAGGGAAACATCCATCTTCTCGCTCTTTCCGTAGGATGCGCCAGTGAGTTCCGTCACACGGTTGGTGATGTTCATAACGGTGTCCACATCGAACAGACTGTCCACGTCCTGGCAGACCACAGCAAGGCGCTCCAAACCCATGCCGGTATCGATATTCTTCTGAGAAAGTTCCGTATAATTGCCGTTGCCGTCGTTGTTGAACTGGGAAAATACGTTATTCCAGACCTCCATATAGCGGTCACAGTCACAACCTACAGTGCAGCCGGGCTGCCCGCAGCCGTACTCGGGACCGCGGTCATAGTAGATCTCCGAGCAGGGGCCGCAGGGGCCGGAGCCATGCTCCCAGAAATTATCTTCCTTTCCAAAGCGGAAGATACGCTCCGCCGGAATCCCAATCTCTTTATTCCAAATCTCAAAGGCCTCGTCATCAGCAGGCGTCGTCTCGTTGCCAGCAAATACAGAGGGATACAGCCGGTTCGGGTCCAGTCCCACCCATTCGGGGGAGGTCAAAAATTCCCAGCTCCAGGCAATGGCCTCGTGCTTGAAATAATCACCAAAGGAGAAGTTGCCTAGCATCTCGAAGTAGGTGCCGTGGCGGGCAGTCTTGCCGATATTCTCGATATCGCCGGTACGGATGCACTTCTGGCAGGTGGTGACCCGGTGCCGGGGAGGCTCCTGCTCTCCGGTAAAATAGGGCTTCATGGGCGCCATGCCGGAGTTGATCAGCAGCAGTGACGCATCATTCTGCGGGATCAGGGAGAAGCTGGGCAGACGCAGATGGCCCTTGCTCTCCATAAAGCTCAGGAACATCTCCCGAAGCTCGTTGACGCCAAATTTCTTCATGGTTCATTCCTCCATTTTCCATAGGCTGCGTTGTATGAAAAAACTCCCGTCCCCGGGGTCCAGGGACGGGAGCGATGCTCACGTGGTACCACCCTGATTTGTCATAAATGACATCTCAGACGCCTTAACGCGGCAAACGTACCGGTCATCCCGGTCAGCTCAGGAGTGGCTGGAACACAGCGTTTTCCCGGGGCTCACACTGTCCCCCGGTCGCTAAAGAAGCGGCCTATGTTCTTAGTTCCATCAACGCAATTTCTATATTTGTTTCCATTGTACCATGAAAATGCCGTTTGTCAATGGATTTTCGCCGGCATTCCGGGTATTTTTTCATGGAATAGCCTGCGTTTTGACTGGAATACTGGAAGCAGGTGATATTTCATGTTTATATCGTTTATTCGAACAATTATATTATATTTAATCATTATTCTAACCCTTCGGGTGCTGGGAAAGCGCCAGGTGGGTGAGCTGGAACCGTCGGAGCTTGTGGTGGCGATTTTGATTTCTGACCTGGCGGCGGTGCCTATGCAGGATATCGGCATTCCATTGCTGTCTGGTGTGATCCCCATTATCACATTGCTGGCACTGGAGCTTGTGATTTCGGAGATATCCATGCACTCCCTGCGGTTCCGTGCCTTTTTATGCGGAAAGCCTACGTTTATTATCACAGACGGAAAAATCGACCAGAAGGCCATGGCAAAGAACCGCCTGACTCTGGATGAGCTGGGAGAATGTCTGCGTAGAAATAACATCCTCAGTGTAGAGCAAGTGAAATACGCGATTTTGGAGACCAATGGGCAGCTTTCCACCTTCCCCTTCCCCCAGTATGCGCCTTTGACTGCAAAGGATGCGGGGAAGAAGCCACAGGAGCTGGAATACCCCATTACTATCATTAGCTGCGGGCGTGTCATGGAGGAAAATCTTCAGGCTGTTGGAAAAGATGAGGAATGGCTCAGAAAGCAGCTGTTCTGTGCAAATCTAACACAAAAAGACGTCTTCTTACTGACCGCTACCGAAAGCGGACAGGTCCACATTGTAGAAATGGAGGCAGAGAAATGAAAAAGTTTATACTTCCCATGCTGCTTTTGATCCTCATGGTCTCCTTTTGCGTTTGGGCCACCTGGCGTGCCGACCAGCTGTGCAAAGAGTCGGCAGACCTGCTGGAACGGGCCGGCTCGCGCTGTGAGCAAGGAGATTATGACGGTGCAGAAGCTCTGGTATACAAAGCCAAGGATTGTTGGGATGATCATGAAGGCTTTTTCGGCATCGCCCTGCGTCACACAGAATCCGATGATATAGACATTCTTTTTCCCCCGCTGCTGGAGAGCTGCCGTCAAGAAGATGCGGAGGAGTTTTCCCGTAGGAATCTGGAACTGATCGCGACCTTCCACCATCTCTCCCGGGCAGAAATTCCTTATTATTTCAATATTCTTTAAAATATCCTTGCTTCCAATATATTTCCTGTGCTATAATTCCAGTAAACACCAACCACAGGAGGAAACGGCATGAAAGACATTCATATTTCGGATATGATGC